>CALIXB010000027.1 GCA_938046775.1 uncultured Candidatus Saccharibacteria bacterium
ACCGACCTCAGGCTTATGAGTCCTGCGCTCTAACCAGCTGAGCTACGGTGCCACGACTCATTGATTGTAACAGATAGTACAGATTTTGCCAAATACGTTTTGGGTATAAGTATTTTATGAGATAATAGATGGGTGAGATATATTGTCGCAGTCAGTGGTGGGATTGATTCGGTAGTATTACTGGATTTAATATCACGGACAGAAAAAGATCTGGTGGTCGCTCATTTTGATCATGGTATCCGCGAGGATTCGGCAAGTGATGCTAGGTTTGTTGAGGCTTTAGCTGACAAATA
The DNA here is from genome assembly GCA_938046775.1 of uncultured Candidatus Saccharibacteria bacterium. GTDB lineage: Bacteria > Patescibacteriota > Saccharimonadia > Saccharimonadales > Saccharimonadaceae > Nanosynbacter. The sequence continues at coordinate 294 of CALIXB010000027.1, forward strand.
TAAGATTCAATTTGTTTGTCGGCGCGAGAAGTTGGGTTCTGGCGCTAGCGAAGAATTGGCGCGACAAAGGCGTTATGAATTTTTGCGCGGCGTGGCGGCGGATTTTGATGGAATGATAGTGACGGCGCATCATCGAGAAGATATTATTGAGACTGTGGCCATGAATTTAACTCGTGGTTCCAGGTGGCGCGGACTGGCTGGCATGAGCGATAGCGAGATTGCTAGGCCAATGAGCGGATGGACAAAGCAGAGAATTTATGAATATGCAATTCGCCAAAAGCTGGAATGGTGCGAAGATGAAACAAATCAAAGCGATGCATACCAAAGGAATAGATTTAGGCGTCGGATAAATTGTGAACTTGATGAATATCAAAAGGCTGGCGTGTATGAGGTTTGGCGACAGCAGAGAAAATTGAGAATAGAGATTGAGCAGGAGCTAGAGAGGTTTGATGATATTGTCAATAGTCGATATTTTTTGACGATGATTGATGATAATGTCGCACAAGAATTAATATACTATTATATTTTACGACATTACGATGTTTCGTTACTGGGTTCTCAGTTGGAGCGAGCGCTCATTGCCATAAAAACCGGAAAACCTGGTTCGTGTTGGCAAATTGGTGGTGGTATTATGATGAAATTGACAATGAGAGATGTTATAATAGACAGAGTTTGATTAGTATAGGCGAAAGGATTAGTTGAGAATGGCTGTTAAGATGCCTCAAAGAAACGGCAAAAACGGAATAAATCAGATTGTAAAATTTGGACTGTTTTGGGCAATTATAATTTTTGTAGCGTTGATTTTTTATGCAACACTCTTCCCTGCGTCTAACCTTAAGGACGTAGCTTTGTCAGATGTGGTCCGTCGGGCGAACGAAGGTAAGATTGCTCAATTAGAAATTCAGGGCAATGACATTAAGGTGACCGTGAAAGACCAGCCTAAGCCTACCGAGCGATCAGTTAAGGAGTCGGGCAGCATTTATGAGCAGGGCTTAAATAAGGATGCTAAGGTAGAGGTTAAAGTTATTCCACCATCAACAACCGGTGAGGTAGTGTGGAACTTGGCGGTGATAGTGGCGCCAGTGTTGATTATTGTCGTCTTCTTTATGTTTATGATGCGTCAGGCGCAAGGCCAAAATAATCAGGCTATGGGCTTTGGTAAGAGTAAGGCTCGTCTGTACGGTCAAGATAAAGAAAAAGTCCTATTTTCAGATATTGCTGGCAATGATAATGCCAAACAGGATCTGAAAGAAGTTGTCGATTTCCTGAAACATCCAAAGAAGTATAAAGAATTGGGTGCCAAGATTCCGAAGGGCGTCTTGCTGGTCGGTAATCCAGGTACTGGTAAAACCATGCTGGCCCGCGCTGTAGCGGGCGAGGCTGGTGTGCCGTTCTTCTCGATCTCCGGATCGGAGTTTGTGGAGATGTTTGTTGGTGTTGGTGCTAGCCGGGTGCGTGATCTGTTTTCAAAGGCTAAGAAAAATGCGCCGTGTATCATTTTCATCGACGAGATTGACGCGGTTGGTCGTAAACGTGGCTCAGGTATGGGCGGCGGCCACGATGAGCGCGAGCAAACCTTGAACCAGATTTTGGTGGAAATGGACGGCTTTGATGGCGACACTAATGTGATTGTCTTAGCGGCGACTAACCGGGCGGACGTGCTGGATCCAGCCTTGCTGCGACCGGGGCGGTTCGACCGGCGAGTGACAATTACCCTGCCGGAGCGCAAAGACCGCGAGGCGATCCTTAAAGTTCACTTTAAGAAAAAGCCGACCGACGAGACGGTTGACCTCGATAAATTGGCGGCCAAGACGGCTGGCTCGTCTGGTGCGGATCTCGCTAATATGGCTAATGAGGCAGCAATCATTGCAGCAAGGCGGAATAAAAAGAAGATCTCTAACGATGAATTGACTGAAGCGTTTGAGCGAGTAGCCATTGGTCCAGAGCGCAAAGCTAAGGTGATGAATGAACACGAGAAAGAATTGACAGCTTACCATGAGGCGGGCCACGCCATCGTCGGTCACGTTTTGCCGGATTCTGATCCAGTTCATAAAGTTACCATCATTCCGCGCGGCGGTACGGGTGGCGTGACTTGGTTCTTGCCGCCGGAAGATAAGAGCTACACTAATGTCTATGAGTTTAAGGATATCTTGGCGCGGGCGATGGGTGGTCGAATTGCCGAGAAACTGATCTATGGCGATGATGGCATTACTACGGGTGCTGGTTCAGACCTAAGGAAAGCTACTGAAATTGCCCGTGATATGGTGATTGAGCAAGGTATGGGCCAAAAGCTTCGTGACCAAGTTTTCCACGAAGATAATGGTGGCTTGATGTTTGATAAAATGACTCGTGAGCGGCCGTACTCAGACGCGGTTGCTGAGTTAATCGACCAAGAGGTTGAGACACTAATCAAAGAGGCGGCGCGTCGTGCAGAAGTGGTATTGGTTGCAAATCGTAAGTCACTTGAGGATCTTAAGGATGCACTTCTTAAAGATGAAACTCTAGAAGAGGCGGCGGTTGATGAAATCCTTCAGGGAGCAAAGCTGCCAAAGGAAGCAAAATTACACGCGTAAATTGTTATGGGGCGCGTCCGGAGAACTGTCGATAAAATTAATCAGCGGCTGACAGTCAAGTTAGCCGCAACCATTCTGGCTGGCTCGACGCTACTGTCAAGCTTGCTGGGATTCTTCCGCGATCGATTGCTTAACTCTGCCTATATGCCAAGCGAAAACGGCGCGCTGGCTGGCTATCCTGTCGGATTAGACGCCTACACGGCGGCGTTTATGGTGCCAGATTTTATGTTCGCTGTGTTGGTGTCCGGCGCTCTCAGCGTGACTTTCATTCCAGTTTTTAATGAACGCTGGGTCAAGGGAAATAAGCAGTCGGCGTGGCAGATTAGCTCTAGTATGATCAATTTTATGGCGCTAGTGACGATGGTCGCGTCGGTGTTGATTATTATTTTTGCTGATCCGTTGATGAAATATCTAATTGCGCCAGGTCTGAGTGAGTCGGGTCACGCTTTGGCGGTGAGCATGATGCGGGTGATTGCGGTAAATCCGTTTATTTTTGCTATTGCCTCGGTGATTGCCAGTATCCAGCAGGCGGTTGGTCGATTTATGTTCTGTGCCCTAGCGCCAATGATTTATAATGTCGGAATTATCATTGGTACGGTGTGGTTTACTAACGGTATCAATCTGTTCGGTTGGCAGATATTTGACGGTGGAATTATGGGCGTGGCGCTTGGTGTGGTCCTGGGGTCATTCTTACAGCTGATTGTCAGCGCGGTTGGGCTAGCTGGGCTGGGCTTTGACTATAATTTTAAGATCTATTGGCACAATAGAGGGTTTAGAAAGGTTCTGTCGCTACTGCCAGCAAGGTCGGTTGATCAGGGGATGGATTATGTTGTGAGTTTGGTTGAAGTTAATTTAGCATCGCGCTTGGCGGACGGTACAGTTCGAGCGTATCAACAGGCTTTAACCTTACATTTGATGCCAATTAATCTCATCGGCGTGGCAATTTCTAATGCTGCCTTCCCTAAGCTTACTGAGCATTTAGGCGAGGGTCGTGATGATCTGTTTCAAAAGGACTTACGCTCTCTGCTGAGGATTATTTTTTGGATGGCCTTGCCAGTGGCGGTGGTGATTTTCTTTACGCGCGGTTATGTTGTCCATTTTATTCGTAACGGCGGCAACCAATTGATTGCGGGAATTTTAGGCTGCTTAGTTGTGGCGATTTTGTTTCGAACTATTTACCATATGGCCGCGCGGGCATTTTATGCTCGCCAAGATACGAAAACTCCGCTTTATATTTCAATTTTCTCGATTTCTCTAAACATTATTTTAGCAATTGTTCTATCTATGGTTTTGAAAATGGGTGCGTATGGTTTGGCTTGGGCGCAGTCAACAGTAGCAGTTTTAGAGGTGGTGATTTTATTGGTTGTGATGAATCGTCAAATGCCAAAGATGTTTGATCTGATATTTATGCAGGCAATTTTTAGGATGGTAATCGCTGGAATTATTACCGGCGTAGTTTGTTATGTCGGCGTGCTGGTTCTACCGTTTCGTTATCACGACGATAGTTTCTTTAGTGCTTTTCCGAAGTTCGTTGTTATTTCAATGGTTAGCTTTGGCGTGTACGCCGCCGTGTCAAAGTGGCTAAAATTGCCAGAAATTGATCCGGTTTTGACGCGCCTAAGAAAGATGTTATTTGGAAGATTGGAGTCTATGCGCTAATGGAAAATATTCGTAATTTTTGCATCATTGCCCACATCGATCACGGCAAATCGACGCTGGCTGACCGGATGATGGAGATGACGGGGACGGTGGAGAAGCGCGAGATGAAATCGCAGTTGCTGGATAGTATGGATTTGGAGCGTGAAAAGGGCATCACCATTAAGCTGGCGCCGGTGCGGATGAAATATAAAGACGTCGATCTCAATCTCATCGATACGCCCGGTCACGTTGATTTTAGCTATGAGGTGTCGCGTAGCTTGCAGGCCTGCGAAGGTGCAGTGTTGGTGGTTGACGCTAGTCAAGGCATTCAGGCACAGACGCTGGCGAATGTGTACTTGGTGATGGAGCAGGATTTGACGATTATTCCGGTGCTGAACAAGGTTGATTTACCAGCCGCTGATGTTCCACGAGTGTCCAAGCAGGTGATCAATTTGCTGGGCTGTGATGAAAGCGAAATCATTCATATTTCTGCTAAAACTGGGCAGAATGTTGATCAGGTTTTGAAAGCAATTGTTGAGCGAATCCCAGCGCCAAAAGGCCAGCCGGACGACCCGACGCGAGCGCTAATTTTTGATAGTTATTATGACGATTATCGTGGGGTGATTTTGTACGTGCGAGTGGTTGACGGCCAGATCAAAAAAGGTGAATCGATTCACATGATGGCAACTGGTGCAAATGGAGTAGCTCTGGAAGTTGGTCATCTCAGCCCCGGCATGATTCCCGACCCATCGCTGGACACCGGTGAAATTGGCTACATCGTCACCAACTTGAAGACCACCCGTGAAGCCCGGGTGGGTGATACGGTGACGCTGAAGAAATATTTTACAAAAGATTGATAATAATAAAAGGGGTGTAGTTAAGCGATTACACCTTTCATATCCCAGATAACACTTGACATTGTTAGTTAGAATACTGCAATTAATGTGCTGAATTATTTGATGGAATTGGCAAATTGGCTTGACGTCAACTTGGCGGAAGTTTACTTTGAAAAACACAAGATAAATAGCACACGGCAGTATAAATAATATATACTGTTATTAAGAGTTGCAGATGTAACAAAATGTACGAAATGGATATTGATATATTTGTTGTTAGCAATTATGAGTAATTTCAAAAACTTTACAGAGAAAGTCAGATGCCGCGTAATTCCGATAACACGCGATCGCCGCGTGTGGCTGGATGAAAAAGTTATCGACGATGATTCGTATAGTGTGTTTATAAATGGAAGATTATATGAACTCGGTGAAGAATATGATGACTTTTTGTATGTCACTGCTAACAGTTTTGCTGAGCTAGCGGATGCCATCCTCCGTGAGTTGTACGCACGCGGATTTTCATCGTCAGATTATAAACTAATCAATGAAAGTCATGTTCATTTAGATTATAGTTTTATGAGTGATGACACGCCTTGGATTGCTTGGCGTAATGTTGATGCGATAGTTAAGGGCGATATCACTGATGAGAAGGATTATCGTCGCGACAAAACTAAACGCGGTCGGTGGATGGGCTACGCTGAATTGATTCAGACTATCGGCAAGAATCAAGCTCATAAGATTTTTGAGAAGTTATAAATTAGGCCGCAGTATGCACAAGGAATAATTTGCTGATAATAAATAGGTGCGCAAGGAGCGATTTGCTGTGCGTTTATATAAAAAACGCTGAGCTGATATAATAACAAATAGTTATGACTGAAAAAATCACCGTCCAGCCCCTCCCCGGCTACAAAGAAGTCAAGCCCTTTGTCTACGCGGGCTTTTTCCCGGTGTCCAACGAAGATTACAATGACCTGAAAGAAGCCATTGAAAAGCTGAGTCTGAGCGATTCGGCGCTGCAGTTTGAGCCGGAGAATTCGCCGGTGCTGGGCTATGGCGTGCGGATTGGTTTCCTCGGTTTATTACACATGGATATCATTCGCGAGCGGCTGGAGCGCGAGTATAATCTGGACCTCATTGTCACCAATCCGAGCACTGATTATCAAGTCAGTCTGACCAACGGCGAGGAGTTGGATATCAAATCAGCCAGCGAGCTACCCGACCCAGTACAAATTACCGAGGTCCGCGAACCGTGGATTAACGGTGAGATTGTGGTGCCGCAGGGCTACATCGGTGCGGTAATTCAGCTGATTGTCACCAAGCGCGGTCGGCAGAAAAACCTCAGCTACATCGATGAGCGGGCACTGATTTCGTTTATCGCACCGCTGGCAAATCTGCTGACGGATTTTTATGATCAATTGAAATCTGTCACCAGCGGCTACGGTTCGTTCAATTATGAGTTGGCGGGCTATCAGCCGGAAGATTTAGTGCGGGTGGACTTTTATGTAGCGGGTGAGATGGTTGATGCGCTGAGCGTGATGTGTCATCGCTCGGAGGCACCAGGCTTGGGTCGGGAGATCGTCAAAAAACTCAAAGACGTGGTGCCACGTCAGAGCTTTGAGGTGGCACTCCAGGCGGCGATTGGCGGTAGATTCATTGCCCGCGAAAACATTGGTGCCTACCGCAAGGACGTCACTGGCTATCTGTATGGTGGCGACGTCAGCCGCAAAAAGAAACTCCTCGCCAAGCAAGCCCGCGGTAAAAAGCGCATGAAACGCTTCGGCAAGGTTGACATTCCGTCAGAAGCGTTTATGGTGATGTTGAAGAGGGATTAGTCCCTATATAGAAATTAATTTGGTGGGTGGTTAATTTCCTGATTGGCAATCTGCGCTAGATAGGTTATCATAAATAAATATTATGTCGAATATTGAAAGTTTAATTACTAATTATCAGCCGACCGAATCAACCATCCAACTAGTGCGAGATACAAAGATTGCGCTACTGGCGGGGATTTCTGGCGCTGGCAAGGATACGATAAAAAAACGGTTATTAAAGCTGCCGGACTTTCGTGATATTGTCTCTCACACCACGCGCCCGCCACGGATTAATAATGGATCTATCGAGCAGGATGGCGTAGACTATCATTTTATTGACCAAAAAATAGCCGAGGAAATGCTACAAAATAATGAATTTATTGAAGCTAAGTTTGTGCACGGCACAGTTTATGGAACGTCGGTGGCTGAATTAAAATTAGCGCATGACCAGAATCGTGTGGCAATTACTGATGTTGACGTGCAGGGTGTGGAAGAATATGAGCGATTAGCTCCAGAGAGTATCGCAATTTTTATTGTGCCGCCAGATTATCAAACTTGGATTGAGCGGCTCAAAAAACGCTACGGTACAGAAGAGGATTTTCGGACTGAGTGGCCAAAGCGTCGTCAGTCAGCGATTAGCGAGCTGGCTCATGCGCTAGAAGTGCCGTATTACCACGTGATTATCAATGACGATTTGGATCGGGCTGTTCGTGTGACCGAAGAAATTATTTTACGGGGTGATATTTTTAAGCGCCAGGACGACGAAGCTCGTTTGGCGGCCCGGGGTCTTCTCAATGATATAATTAAGATATGAGTTCAATAAAAACCCCAAAGAAAATAGCAGCTATTGGCTCTCAGTCATCAAAAACCATCACCATACTACTAGATCAATCGTTTTTTATTTTTGCTGGCTTGGCGTCGTTTTGGCTAGCCTGGCTGGTGTTTAGGGAGGGCTTGGCGACAGGCGGCTGGTGGTTGGTTGGTCTATTTTTTGTGGTTTGGGCAATTGTTTCTTATCTGGCGCTGCCACGTCTACATAGGATATTGAGCAATATGTACGTGCCAAATTATTTTATTGGCAGGACTCGAACTGCTGACGGCATATTAAGTGACCCTATTAACCTGAGTGTGCGTGGGTCTGAAGAGAAGTTGCATAAGGCTATGACTGCGGCTGGCTGGGTGCTGGCCGATGACATTACGCCGCGATCTGCTTGGAAGATGGTCCTTACTGTATTGAGCGGGCGTAGCTATCCTAACGCTCCAGTCTCGCCAGCTTTTTTGTTTGGGCGGCGACAAGATTTCGCTTATCAGCAAGAAGTTGATGGCAATCCAAGGCGTCGTCATCATGTGCGTTTTTGGCGTTGTCCGGACGGTTGGCTGCTGCCGGGTGGTCATAGGGTGGATTGGTTGGCGGCTGGCTCGTACGATAAAAGTGTCGGTTTATCGCTGTTTACCTTTCAGTTGACACATAAAATTGACGAAGATATCGACATTGAAAGGGACTACATTATCGAATCTGTTAAAAAAAGCGAAAAGTATATTCGGGTAGCGGTTCTGAAGGATTTTTCGACAGGTTATCATTCGCGCAATGGGAGTGGCGATTTGATTCGTACTGACGGTGATTTACCTATTCTGGAGGTCGGTCGTATCAGGATTGATAAACCCATTGCCATCTTGAAGCGTTTTGGGATTATTATGGACGGTACAATTCATGACCGCTGTCCTCGCAACCACGAAACGCTACTGGAAGAGCTGTGGAGTCGTCGGCCGCCGCAGATTTTGATTGGCAGTGTGTTGATGATATTGGCGTCGCTGTTTGCCGTTGGCCAAACCTTAGTTGATATTTCTAGCTGGCCGGAGATCTTGGCGGTGTTTACGAATATTGAGCAGATCGACATCAATCTGGCCAACACGGCATTATCAATCATGGCCGTCTTGAATATTCTATTGGTGATCGTGGAGTTTATCTTGGTTGGGTTGCTGCTTCGGGGTAGTAATCGAGCGCGCATCTCACTATTGGCGGTGGCAATGCTTGCTATTATTACTGAATCATTGTCGGTGACGACCGGAAGGATTAATGCTTCAGCCGTATTGTTGTTAACTTCAATCGGCGTACACATCATGATTATGATGCTGTTTTCCTCAGATGCGGCGCGCTATTTTACGGAGCGACGATAGAACTAAAGCGCTAGCACTCTACTTGTATGAGTGCTAAACATGCGCTATAATCAAGACATGACTGAACGTCAACAGGCGATTCTTGTCGCGATTATTGAGCAATATGCGGAAATTGCCGTGCCAGTTGGTAGTGTGACGCTGGCCAAGTTGTTTGGTGTGTCCAGCGCCACGATTCGCAGCGAAATGGCCAAGCTGGAGGAGATGGGACTCATCGAAGCGCCGCACACCAGTGCTGGGCGAATTCCCACGGATAAAGGATACCGCGTGTATGTCAATGGCATCACTGACGCTCAGATGACAGAATTACCAAGCGGCATCGATCGCAGTGCGAGAGCGATCGAAGCGCATGTTAATTCGCACGTTGATAAATCTGACAGAGCCATCCGCAGCGCGGTTGATAGTCTGGTTGAGCTGACGGGCAATTTCGGCTTTGCCTCGTTTGGTGATCACCTGTACATGAATGGCATGACACAGCTGTTTTCTCAGCCAGAGTTTATTGAAGGCAATCACGTTCAGGCCATCGCCAGACTGATTGATAATATTGAGCCCTGGCTGGTTGAAGCTGCGCCCAATGAACCGCTCAACGTGTTCATTGGTAGCGAGAACCCAATCGGTAAAGCCAGCGGCGCGACCCTGATCATCAGTAAGTTTCGTTCATCGTTTAGTGATCGCAGTTACATCGGTGTGATCGGTCCAACTCGGCAGAATTACCGTCGAACGATGGAGCTGGTGAGGCGAACGGGTGCGATGTTAGAGGAGGCATTGTAATGGCTGAATGGATTGGCGGACTACTGAGCGGCTTGCCAACGTGGCTAGTAGTGATTATTTTGATTATTATTTTCATGGCTATGGTAGTGCTTTTTCCCTGTACGTATGGCGAGAAGCCGTTTTGGCCGTTTAGAAGGAGGAAAAAATGACGAAGAGTAAGGCTAAAAAAGCTGAAGATTTGGAGCAGCAATTGGGCGAGCTGACCCTGGACTTACAGCGGACGCGGGCGGATTTTGAGAACTATCGCAAGCGTGTCGAGGCGGAAAAACAGTCAGCGCACAGCATGGGTCAGGCTAAGTCGGTGATGAAATTATTACCAGTGATTGACACAATTGAGCGAGCGATTGCTAATGTACCGGAAGAACTAGCAGATAACGCCTGGGCAAAAGGCGTGGCTGGTTTGGGCAAACAGCTCGACAAGCAACTCAAAGAAATTGGTCTGGAGAAAATTGATGCCAAGCCAGGAACATTGTTTAACCCTGAACTGCATCAGGCAGTGCAATTTGATGAAGAAGCAGACGGCGATAAAGAAGTTGTCGCCGAGGAGTTACGTGCCGGCTATATGCTTAATGGCTCCGCTATTCGTGATTCGATGGTTAAAGTTACGCGCCAATAAATATCTTTAGAAACCTAATATATTAGCACTCTTGACATGGGAGTGCTAATTATTTATACTGAAATAGTTGGCACTCGACATAAAAGAGTGCTAAAATGGATATAAGCAAAAACCAGATGTGATCGAAACAAGAAAGGGGAATCATATGGGTAAAATTATCGGAATTGACCTTGGTACAACCAACAGTGCTTTTGCATACATGCTGGCAGGCAAGCCAGAAGTTATCGCTAACGCCGAAGGTAACCGTACTACGCCATCAGTGGTGGCGATTAATAAAAAGGGTGAGCGCTTGGTCGGGCAAGTGGCTCAGCGTCAGCGGGTGACCAATCCAAAGAACACCATTTACGGTGTGAAGCGTTTGATCGGCCGTAAGTTTAGTGACAAAGAGGTTCAAAAAGACCTGGACATCATGCCGTACCAGATTGTCAAAAAGGGCACCGGCGTAGCCGTAGAAATGGGCGACAAAGAATACACGCCAGAAGAAGTTTCAGCTATGATCCTTAGTAAAATCAAAGCTGATGCTGAGGCGTTCCTGGGTGAAAAAGTCACCGAAGCGGTTATCACCGTGCCAGCCTACTTTGACGATTCGCAGCGCCAAGCTACCAAGGACGCTGGTAAAATTGCCGGTCTGGAAGTTAAGCGCATCATCAATGAGCCAACGGCGGCAGCTCTGGCGTACGGCCTGGAAAAAGGCAAAAATGACGAGACCATTGTGGTGTTTGACCTCGGTGGTGGTACCTTCGACGTTTCCATCCTGGAGCTCGGCGACGGCGTGTTTGAGGTGAAAGCTACAAATGGTGACACTCACCTAGGTGGTGAGGACTTTGACAATGTCATCGTTAACTACTTCTTGGATGACTTTAAGTCTAAAGAAGGCATCGACCTACGCAAAGACAATGCGGCTATGCAGCGACTAAAGGACGAGGCGGAAAAGGCCAAGAAGGAACTATCGACAGTCACTGAATACGAAGTCAATATTCCGTTTATCACCGCTGACGCTGACGGGCCAAAGCATTTTGAGTTGAGCCTGACACGGGCTAAACTGGAAGATTTGGTGAAAGATCTGCTAGCGCGCCTCGACGGCCCAGTTGAAAAAGCGCTCAAAGATGCTAAATTATCCAAATCTGATGTCAATGAAATCGTTATGGTTGGCGGTATGACCCGTATGCCAGCAGTGGTCGAGCGGGTGAAGAAGTTGTTCGGTAAAGACCCAATGCAAGGTGTCAACCCGGACGAAGTGGTGGCGGTTGGTGCAGCCATCCAGGGCGGCGTGCTAGCCGGCGACGTCAAAGACGTGCTGCTGCTGGACGTGACGCCGCTGAGCCTTGGTATCGAGACGATGGGCGGCGTGTCGACCAAGCTGATCGAGCGTAACACCACTGTGCCAACCAGCAAGAGCGAAGTGTTCTCAACCGCTGCCGACAATCAGCCGCAAGTGGAGATCCACGTCTTGCAGGGTGAGCGCGAATTCGCCAATGACAACAAGAGCTTGGGCCGCTTTGTGCTTGATGGTATCGCACCAGCACCACGTGGTGTGCCACAGATTGAAGTGACCTTCAATATCGATGCCAACGGTATCCTCAATGTTACTGCCAAAGATAAAGGCACCGGTAAGGAACAATCAATTACCATCCAAAACTCTGGCAACATGAGCAAGGAAGATATCGAAAAAGCCCAGAAAGAAGCCGAACTGCATGCTGACGAGGACAAGAAAAAACGTGAAACCGTTGACGCTAAAAACCAGTTAGAAAACGCCATCTACCAGGCAAAGAAAATGCCAGATGAGTTCAAGGATAAGATTTCTAACGACGACAAAAAGGCAATTGACGAAGCAGTCAAGGAAGCGGAAAAGCACAAAGACGCTGACGACAAAGATGAGCTAGAAGCAGCAGCCAAAGCCTTACAGGATGCCATCATGCCAATTGGCGCCAAGATGTACCAGCAAGCTACCGATGATAAAAAAGCTGACGAGTCTAAGGACGATAAAAAATCCGACAAGGACGAACCAGTCGAAGGCGAGGTGGTTGACGATAAGTAATCGTCACCCGTAAATATGTAAAATACTGCAGCAATCCGCAGGCTGCAGTATTTTTATAGGTCAGTCCAATTAGCACTCTTGCGTCGTGAGTGCTAATTTGTTATCATAGAATATATGAGCAAACGCGATTATTATGAAGTTTTAGGCGTGTCAAAATCGGCCTCAGAAGATGAGATTAAGAAGGCCTTTCGCAAGGCTGCAGTCAAGTATCATCCTGACAAAGAGGGCGGTGATGAAGCTAAGTTTAAGGAGATAAATGAAGCTTACGAGGTTTTGAAGGACAAGCAAAAGCGCCAGCGCTATGATCAATTTGGTCATGCCGGTGTCGGCGGCGCTTCAGGTGGTGGTTTTTCTGGTAATCCGTTTGAAGGTTTTGGTGGATTTGGTGGGCAGAATGTTCATTTTGATTTTGGCGACGGTGGCCTGGGTGATATATTTAGCCAGTTTTTTGGTGGCGCGCCTGGTGCTTCAGGCGGTGGTCGTCAGCGCGGGCGTGATATTGAAACTAGCGTAACTCTCAGTTTTGAGGATGCAATATTCGGCACGGAAAAGAAAATTAGCTTGTCGTTAGAGGACGAGTGCGAGCATTGTCATGGTGATGGTGCTGAGCCGGGGTTTGGTGTAAAAACATGCCCAACGTGTAAGGGTGCGGGACAGCAAACGCGAGTAATGAACTCGCTATTTGGTCAAATTCAGCAGGCGGTTACTTGCGAAACTTGTTGTGGCAAAGGCAAAGTTCCCGAAAAAGAATGCTCAGTTTGTCGAGGAAAAGGCACGACTCGTCAGAATAAAGACATAACTATTAAAATTCCTGCTGGTATTGACGACGGGGCAACGATTAGATTACGTGATCGTGGTGAGGCTGTACCTGGCGGAAGTCGAGGCGATTTGTATGTTCATATCCGCGTTAAAGCGCATAAAAAGTTTACTCGTGAAGGCAATATTATTCTTAGCGAAGAGCATATTTCCATGGTTGACGCTGCGCTAGGCACAGAAATTGACGTGGAAACTGTAGACGGCGTTATAACTATGAAAATTCCAGCTGGCACTCAAAGTGGTACTGACTTTAAGCTATCAGGCCATGGCGTACCAAATTTGCGCAGTGAGTCACGCGGTCCGCACATTGTGGGTATTATTGTTGACACTCCAACTAAATTGACGAAAAAGCAGAAAGAGCTTTTGGAACAGTTTAGGGGCGCGAAAAAACGAGGACTGTTTTCCTAATATATTTGTCGAGAAAAAATCCTGTGTTATACTGAAGCTAACATAAGAGGGATTGAAGGCATGGGATTAATTTTTCTGATAATAGTTATTATTGTAGTAATTAAGCTAATAAAATTATTACAGAGAGACAATAGCCGGTCGTCTAATTATTCCGAAGATTATCGGCAGGGATATTGGGATGGTGTGCGTGATGCACAAAATGGATGCGCAAAAATTGAGGATGACAACGGTCAAATAAGACTTGTTACTGAGAATCAAAACGCCGCTTCGCGGCTTGCGAATACGCCGTTAACTATCAGTAAGAATGAGAATCTAGATAATATAATTCCTACTAGTATTTCCACAGCTGAAGAGAGGGTGGATACGGTTGCTGTGCCTATTGAGAATAATATTGAACGAGCGCCACATATTGATGACAAGGAAAAGGAGAGGGGTCGTAAGACTACAATTAATATAGCGCTATATACAGCATCACTACTTCTGACTGCGGGAATATTGCTTCTGGCTCAGGCAATTAATCTATCTATCCAACTTAGGTTTGGATTGGTGTGGCTGTTTATTTTTATTTATTATATTATTGGTCAGATATTGTATGCTCGCTTGCCAATATTGAAATCTACGTCGACGGCGCTTATTGGCACAGCCTTGGCGGCCGTACCAATTGGCGGCTGGACTATGAACTTGCTTTTAGGTATCGACCTCGCATGGTGCTGGCTTATTACCTCTGTAATTGGTGCTGTTTTGTGTGTTGATGCTACAGTGAGATTGAATAGTAGACCTCTTGCTTATGTATCGCTACTATCGATGTTTACAATGACGACTAGTTTGCCGGCTGTTGTGCATGCGCAGCTGGTCTGGTATTACGTTGTAATGTTGCTATTTGGATGTTTGATGACTGTGGCTACATATTTTTCTAGTCGCCTTCCTCGTCAGTTTGTCGAACCGTTAAACGTTGTAAATCCGTTTATCGTGCCGATGACGATGTTTATCGCGCTTAGTTCGTCGGCATATATGGGCACATTAGATATTAGTGTACTGTTATTTGCTAGCGTTGCATATTACTTTACGGTTGCTCTTGTTGAGAAGTCTAAAAAGATGCGTACTTATGAATTGACAACAGCTCGCTTATTGTTAATGGTGATGGCTACTAGTTTCGCAATGTATTTATCTGACGATAATCAGTTGGTTGTAAGCGTGATTCTAGGGTTAGTGGCACTTGGAAATATAATCTGGTCCGCTACATCAATGTACATTCAGAAACAGTACGATAGACATCATGAAATAGTATTGTGGGTTAGTTTTGCTGTGTCATTAAGTGCTCTGTTTGGCGTGATCGGTTCTGGAGATTCGCTACGAATGATGGTTGCTTTTACCTTTATTGGTGTTATTTCAGCGATTAGTCTTACAATCCTTTTTTTATTACGTCGTGTCCGCTTCGGTGTTATGGTTGTGATATCTGGGATTCTATTGGTGCCGATTGGTATAACACTATTCAATATTGATATAGCTATAGCTATAGCACCACGCGTACAGTATCTAATTTTTCTATTCATGACGCCACTGCCAGTTATTTGCCGATTGCTAATTTTGAAGCGTCCGAATATTAGTAAAAGTCAGGCTGCTTTAGTATATGGCGCCGCGTCAACTTGGCTATTAATGGCAATGTTTACTTCAGCGATGATAGCCACTTATGCGACAGAGGAAGCCCTGATGTGCCTATCGGGCGCGATAGCTATCGGCGCTGGCATTATGAGTGTGATTGTATGGCGCGAAAAAGTTTACGAGTTTGTAGTTGGAATACATACCTCTTTAATGTTGTCAGTATTTTTGCTAGCTTTAGGTTTTTCGGTGTCTAGTGAAAACGTCTCTATTTTAATGGCGTGGATAAATGTATTGTCGCTATTAATAGTAGAATGGCTTTATCATCGTCATAGCAACACGGTTATCAAAAACCATGAGTTATTGTTGCATTCTATCATTGGTGTGGCTGTGCTTATTGTATTGTCGTCAATTCATCCGATAGTTTGGTTGCCGCTAGTGGTGTCGCTATACTATGCATTTTACCGATGTCGTAGAGAGGTTTATTTGGGCGGGGCATATCTTACGACAATCATCTTTGTTTTATTATCTCTGCATTGGTTGAATATACCGTTTAATGATAATCTCACAATTACTACATGGGTGAATCTCGTTGGTTTTGGGTCTTTGTACTGGCTGTTGCGAATGAATAGGCAATCATCAATTATTAGCGACATGACGCTGTGTGCTGCTACAGTTCCAGCGATAGTGCTTCCAATAATTAATCTACTGGCGATATATGATCTGTCGTTCAAGATATTGGGGTGGCTAGCAGCTACGGTAGCTCTTTATATGGCGGTACTTGCTAAACGAGATTGGCGAATAATGACAATAGCTGCACACCCGAGTCTAGTGTTGTTACTTTGCCTTATAGCTCAATGGTTTACTATTCCACTCGAATTCATGTCAGTCGTTGCCCTGATTGTTTTTGCGGTATTTTACGGTCTGGCTATTGCTGCGCGAATCAGAAAGATATCGAGTCGCTGGTATTACTCTTCGTTCTATAGCGCCATCGGCTGGTCGGTAGTCTTATTGTCTATTGCTACATCGGTTAGCGCTACGGCGGCGTCAGTGATTCTGGCAGCGCTGGTGTGGATAATTAATGGTATAGCCTTGATGTTCGAAGGTGTTCCTAAAAAGAACATTTTATATTTTGATTCAGGTGTGATCCTGATTTTGTGCGGCGTTTTATTTACTATTAAAAACCTAGCCTTACCCGTTCACGCTATCACAATACCATATTTGTGGTCAGCGGCAATTATTTCGGGGGCGGTGATGTCGTGGCGTTGGTTGGGGTATATTCATAAGTCTACGACAGTACATCTAGTACTGACTCTCTCTGTGTTTAGTCTGTCAACTCTCATCCTGGCGTTCGCGGGAGACAGCGTTATGGAAATATTATTCCTAATAGAGCATTCATTGATGGTCGTCGTGGGGCTGGTGCTTAACAAACGACTGATTACGACCTGGGGTGCCGTATGTGTGATATTAGCTTTGATATATCTATTGTCGGGATACACTTATGTATTAGCTATTTTGGCTGGTATATCTATCATTGTAGCGGTGATAATTGTGGTAGCGAGAGCCCAAAGAAGCAAAAGACAAGATATTGCAAAAAGATAGTTTTTATGCCATAATATTGACGTATGAAAGAAAAAGCCATTATTGGGTCGACTGAGCTTGTGGATTTTGGCAAACGAGCGCAAAGAGTCCCAGCTAAGATTGATACTGGGGCTGATTCAAGCGCAGTATGGGCGAGCAATATTCGTATCGATAAAGATGGTGTGTTGAAATTCTCTCTTTTTGGTGAAGGTTCGCCATATTATAACGGTAAAATATTTAAGAGAACTGATTATTCCGTGGCTAGTGTGCGGTCTGCTATGGGCCATGAACAAATTCGTTATCGTACGCATTTTTGGGTCAAGATTGGCGGTCGTAAAATTAAAATGCTGATGAATTTGTCTGATCGATCAAAAAATGAATTTCCAGTGTTAATTGGCAGGAGGTCGATTTCTGGAAAATTCCTAGTGGATGTCTCAAGAAAAAATGTTCGCAGAAAAAAACCGTCCGTAACTGCTATTCTTAATGAAGAAGTGAAATTGAATCCATACGAATTTTATAAAAAATATCATCAGAAAGGTGAAGGAAAATAATGCGAATTGCAATCTTATCTAACGGCAATATTAATTATTCGACGCTTCGCCTGAAAGAGGAGGCTGAAAAGCGTGGACATCAAGTTAAAGTTATTAAATATAAAAATTGCTACGTTTCAATTGACGAAAAACATCCGACGGTTATTTATAAAGGCAAAGAAATTGATGAGTTTGATGTGGTGATTCCGCGAATTGCTAGTCACATGACAAAATATGGTACGGCAGTTTTGCGACAATTAGAGATGATGCATCCAAGGGCATTTTTTATGAATCGGTCGATCGCAATTACAAGGGCGCGCGACAAATTACGCTCAACGCAGCTATTAGTTAAAGCGGGTGTGTCAATTCCAAAGACGGTTTTCTCGAGGAATGCGACGGATATCGATTCGCTTATTGAAGAGATTGGTGGTATGCCAGCAATTATCAAATTGGCGCGAGGCACTCATGGTAACGGTGTCGTCTTAGCTGAGACAAAGAAGGCTGCCAAGTCGGTTCTTCAGGCATTTTATTTGACAAACTCTGACGGCACTAACGTGTTGTTGCAGGAGTTTATTAAAGAGTCAGCTGGAACTGATATTCGTGCTTTTGTGGTTGGTAGTCAAGTGGTAGCGAGTATGAAACGACAGAGTCTGGATGATGATTTTCGTAGTAATCTTCACAAGGGCGGTGAGGGAAATAGTATAAAATTGACCGATGCTGAACGGAAGATGTGCGTAAAGGCGGCTAAGGCGATGGGCCTAACGGTTGCTGGTGTCGACTTTATGCGATCAAGTCGTGGCGCCTTGGTGCTGGAAGTGAATGCTAGCCCAGGCTTTGGTATCGAGAAGATAACGCGGCGTAATGTTTCCGGTAAAATAATTGATTATATTGAGCGTAACGCTAAGCGCGGCAACAAAAAAGATAAAATCGGCGCTTAAGCATAAACTTGTTATAATAAGTTTATGGACGAATATCGTCATCCGACGGCAATTCAGACTGCCATCAAATGGTTTTTTATTTGTGGCATGCTGGCTGTTATTGGTGGCGCGGTTTTTTGTGTATTTCAATCAGTAGCGCCAAAAACGGAGATTGTTTATTTAAATAAGACAATGCTTCGTGCGGAGATTGCTGACAATGAAGATTCGCGTCGAAAGGGCTTGGCTGATAGGTTAGGAATAGAGGATAATTATGCGATGCTGTTTGTATTTGATAGTGTTGACCGCCATCAAATGTGGATGAAAGATATGAAATTTTCGGTAGATATCATTTGGATTAATGAGAAAAAACGTATTGTCCATGTGCAGCATAACGTTAAGCCGGATGCTGAGCCGTATGAAAAATATAAACCACCAGTCCCTGCAAAATACGTCTTAGAGGTGAAGGCTGGTGTTGCTAAGAGAGCGAGCGCTACAGTAGGCTCGGTAGTAAAATTTGATTTGGAGGATAATAAATGAGCATAATAATTTTATTCGGGGCAATTTTAGCGATAGTTTTTACGATTGCGTTTGTGTCGTCTCGTCGATTCGGTCCGTTGGCTTTATCGCTAGCGGCAGGATTTTTGTTATCGGAGTGGTGGGCAAGCTTGCTGACTGGGTTGCTGGACGGATTAAAGTTGGCGGTTAATTGGCTGCCAAATGGTGTGATTGCGGCATTGACTTTGACGCTGATTCCACTATTTGCGCTACTGCTGGGCGGACCGAGATATCAACGTAAACACGAAAAGATTATTTCTGCGGTGGCAATTGCCTTTTTAACCGCCTCGCTGCTTGTTGTACCGCTGGGAAAATATGTATCGCTGGACGGGCAGGCTCTAGATTTGTATAAAATATTTGCTAATAACTGGTGTTATGTTGCTACGCTGGGGTTGGTGTGTGGCGTAATTGACCTATTCATGTTGCATACTGGCGGACATAAGCCTGGCAAGCATTGACCCTTTAATTGATTTGTGATAGGATGAAAAAAGCGGATATTCCGATGGGTCCATAGCTCAGTTGGTTAGAGCACCTGCCTTTTAAGCAGGGTGTCCCGGGTTCAAGCCCCGGTGGACCCTCCAATTTTGAAATCGACTCCTTTTTGGAGTCTTTTTTCTTATCTATATTCTGGCTATACTTTAAATATGGATAGTCGCCTATTTGAGAAAATTCATATTTCTTGGTTGGCGGCGGCGTGGTGCTTGGGATTGACGGTTGGTGTCATTGCTGTTCATTATTTGCCGCGGTCGGTGATATTTGAGGCGTGGGCTTTGGTGGTTGGGCTGGGGTTGATGGCTGTGGTGATGGTCTGGCGGTGGCGAGTGTTGGTGATTGTGGCGATTATTTCTGGTGGTTTGGCGGGGCTGTGGCGTGGTGAGCTGGGTCGAGCCGGTTTGGAGGTGTACGATTCGCTGATTGGTAAAACTGCCGCTATTCAAGGTCGTGTTTTGGAAGACCCCGACATTGATAAGAAAGGGCAAACGGTGTTGCGATTGAGTGATTTACGGATCAATGGCGAGAAATTGGCAGGACAACTATGGGTGGTGACGGCTGATAAGCGTCACATTAAACGCAGCGACATCGTTCAGGCTCGGGGAAAATTGACAGTGGGTTTTGGTGTTTTTTCGGCGAGCATGTATCGGGCAAAAATTGGCAGCATCGAGCGTCCAGTTCCTGGTGACGTGGCGGTTGGGGTGCGCGACTGGTTTGCTGAGCGGGTGCGCAAGCATATTCCAGAATCAGAATCGGCGCTGGGGTTAGAGTTTTTGCTGGGGCTGCGGCGAGCTATGCCAACGGAGTTGAGCGATAATTTGAAAATTGCCGGCTTGACGCATATCGTGGTGGCGAGCGGCTACAATCTGACAATTTTAGTGCGTTTGGCGCGGCGGTTATTTGCCAAGCGGTCAAAATATCTGGCGATGCTCAGCGCAGTAACGATGATCCTTGGATTCATGGCGGTAACGGGTTTGAGTCCGAGCATGTCGCGGGCTGGGTTGGTGGCGGGCCTAAGTCTGGCAGCGTGGTATTACGGACGGACGATTCATCCGCTAGTGCTGCTACCAGTTTCGGCGGCGATTACGTTGATGATCAATCCGCAATTTGGCTGGGGCGATTTGGGCTGGCAACTGAGCTTTGCGTCGTTTACTGGCGTGATCATTCTGGCGCCACTGCTGCACAAATATTTCTTTGGCGACAAAGAACCCGGCACGTTTCGGCAAATTCTGGTTGAGACACTGTCGGCGCAGATTGTGACGCTGCCACTGTTGATGATGAGCTTTGGCGTGGTTAGTAATGTGGCGCTGATCGCTAATATGCTAATCTTGCCGTTCGTGCCGCTGGCGATGCTATTGACCTTTGCGTCGGGCGTGCTGGCGGTAGTGCCGATGATTGGCGCGGCTATTGCCCTGCCAACAACCTGGCTGCTGGGTTATATGATTCAGGCGGCTAATTGGCTGGCGGGGCTGGAGTGGGCGCAGATGGAAGTGAATATTACTTGGTGGCAATGCGGTTTGATGTATGTGGTGATGCTTGGCGCTATGTGGTGGATGAAGAAACAGACGAAATTGAACCTTGGTAAGGTAAATATAGTTGAGTAGTGTATAATAGTAACAGATTGAAATAGCAAATAAACGGTAGGAGAAATGTATGTCAGGACATAGTAAATGGGCAACGACGCACCGGCAGAAGGCAGTTGTGGACGCCAAACGCGGCGCGATTTTTACGAAATTGGGTAATCAAATTGCGATTGCAGCGCGTGGCGGCACCGACCCGGCGCTCAATTCAAGTTTGGCGATGGCCATCGAAAAAGCCAAGGCTGCTAACATGCCGAGCGCTAACATTCAGCGGGCAATTGACCGCGTGGCGGATAAAAATGCAGCGGCGCTGGAAGAAATTACTTATGAAGGTTACGGCCCGGGCGGTGTTGGTATCATCATTGAAACAGCGACCGACAATCGCAACCGCACCTTGCCAGAAGTAAAAACGGCGCTGGTGAAAAACGGCGGGCGAATCGCTGACGCCGGTAGCGTGGCATTTCAGTTTACCCGCAAGGGTGTAATCACCGTGGAAGGCATGGGCGAGGAATTGCTATTACAAGTGCTGGATGCTGGTGCTGAGGATGCGGTCGAAGAAGACGGCGAGATTATTGTTTACACTGAGTTGAAGGAATTGGCGAGTGTCAGGAATAAATTGGTCGAGCAGGGATTGAAGGTAAAAGACGCCGAGCTGCGCTATATCGCTAATACGCCAGTTGAGATTGCTGATATGGAAACCGCACAGAAATTGATGAAAGTCGTTGACGCACTGGATGACCTGGATGATGTTGTGAATGTCCATACAAATGCTGATATTACCGCAGAATAAAAATTAATGGCAGAAAAAATCGCTCCTTTTTCCGGGGCGGTTTTTATTTTAGTAAAAAGTACGCTACACTAAGGGTAGTCAAACATAAGCAAGGAGACGGCATGAAATATTTGCGTACTGGACTACTTATGACTCTGGTTGTATCTTTAGTATTGCCTGTGTCTACGGTGAGTGCCAATTCGTCTCTTGATACGAACACCTCTTTGGATGGCTCTTCATCTGTCAGCTCTCCTGTAACGCCTTCTTTGCCTGCAGCTTCTAGGGAGTCGACTACACTGTCAAGTGAGTCATCTGCGGGCGATACTAAGCCTACGAAATCCTCCGTTGGCGACCAGCAGACGGGCGTTGCTTCCACTCCTAAAATTGAGACAGCCAAGCCTCAGGCGGAATCTCAACCCGCCACGTCTCCTGGCGCTCAGCCATCGACAGAAAAGTCAGCACAGTCGACGGCTGTGTCGCCACCGGTTGCTTCGCCCATTACTCCAGTTGCGACAACGCCAGATATTGCTATCACGGCGTTTTTGGGCGGCGTGAGACTTGAGCTGGTTGAGCTATATAATCAGTCGGATCGTGCTTTATTTCTTGGCAAATTGGCGATTCGTTTAACCGACAACAGCGGCGATGCTCAGCAAATCCAGTACGCCGACACCGAGGGTTATATTCTGCCAGGTCGCTACGTAAGTTACGCTGCTTATAATGATGGTTTCCGTCGATTACCGCAGCTACCTCGGGATTTTCAGCGTGATATCGTTAAAATTGAACTGATTTATGACGGAATTGTTATCCAGACGGTTAATAATATTCCAGAGAATCAAGCTGCCACTATCGCCGTCCATAAGCAGCGTTCAAAGAAGATAAAACAAACGGGGAGTTTTGAAAAAGATTTTCAGTTGAATCCAGCTGCTGCTGTACGGTTTTATGATGACGGACATTATCTTCCTCCAGCCGATACCGCTGGCCTGGTGATTACGGAGGTGCTGACTAATCCGCGGCAATGCCTTATTGACGAGGAGCAGTTGAACGACTGTGCTGATTTTATCGAGGTTATGAATCAGGGGACTGAGCCGATTGATTTGGGTAAATATCGACTGCGGTTTGGGTTGTATGGCGATACAGCCAGTGTCGCCAGCACGTTTCATTGGGGTCGCAATCCAGAGCTTAATGAAGAGTTAATCTTGCAGCCTCAAGAAGTGCTGGTCGTGAAAAAGCGTGATGACGGCAAGGCTTTGAGTCTGGTGGCGGACGATCGGTCGGTTTGGCTTGAGGATATTCAGGGATTAGCGAGATATCAAACGGTGGCGGTGAAGGGGGCGGACCGAGAGGCTCGTCGAGGCTCTTCGTGGGCATTGTTCCATGATGGCTGGGGCTGGGCGATACCAACACCTGGAAAATGGGCAAATGTGCGTGTTATTGAGACTGCTCAGTCGCCGCGACCGCAGAATCCGCCGCGTGAAGATTTGGCTCCATGTCAAGCTGGTTATTATCGCCATCCAGAAACAAAGCGGTGTCGGAAGATTGAGGTTGCTAAAACACCAGCCCCGTGCAAAGAAGGTTATTACCGCAGCGAGCAGACTGGGCGTTGTCGGTCAATTGTGGCTTTGGCTGCCAAAACCTTGAAGCCTTGCCAAGATGGCTATTTTCGCAATCCAGAAACTGGTCGTTGTAAGAAAATTGCCGCTGCCGATGATATCCTAAAAGACTGCCCGGAAGGCTTTGAGCGTAGTCCAGCCACAAAGCGTTGTCGGAAGATAAAAACCGCTAGCATGCCAGTTGCTGGCTCGGCGACGGCTGGTGTTCAACAGGTCGCTGGTGCAACCTGGGGCTGGTGGGTATTTAGCGGCGTGAGTTTACTGGCTGTCGGTTACGGCGTATGGCAATGGCGATGGGAAATTTCGCAATTTGTACGAAAAATCCGCGAAAGCATTAAATCTGCTAACGGCAAATAATTGCTATAATAAAGATATGAGAATTATCGGGATTGACCCAGGAACGGGAATTTTGGGGTTTGGTGTGATTGATTTTTCGGGTGGTAGGTTTAAGCTGGTAACGGCGGGGGTCGTCAGAACGCCAGCCCATACACCGATTGATGAGCGACTGGAGGAGATTTTTGACAGTTTGACGGAGATTATTACGGAGACTAAACCTGACATCATGTCGATTGAAAAATTGTTTTTTGCTCGTAACGTGACGACGGCGATTTCTGTGGCAGAAGCACGTGGCGTGGCGATGTTGACGGGGCGAAAAGCGGGTTTGCCAATTGCCGAATATACGCCGCTGCAGATAAAACAGACGTTGACGGGTTATGGCAAGGCTGATAAAAAGCAAGTCCAGGAAATGGTGCGCTTAAACTTGGGACTCAAGGATGTGCCAAAGCCAGATGACTGTGCTGATGCTCTGGCGGCGGCAATTACCCACGCAGCGATGAATCGGGTATAATTGAATTATGATTGCACATGTTTTTGGAAAAGTTGCCGAGAAATTTAATGGGTCATTGGTGATTGACGTTCACGGCGTTGGCTATGAAGTTAGCGTGGCGGCTGGTGATTTTGACGTGGTGGTGCTGGACCAGGATGTCAAGTTTTATACCTATCATCATGTTCGTGAGCAGGCGGAAGAGTTGTTTGGTTTTTCAAGTCTAGCAGCAAAGAAAATGTTTGAAATGCTCATCACGGTTCAGGGTGTTGGTCCAAAAGCCGCATTAGCGATTCTTAGTCTCGGCGACGCGGAGCAGGTGCGTAACGCCATTGCTAACGCCGACAGTGCGTTTGTGCAAAAAGCTGCTGGCGTCGGTAAAAAAACTGCCGAGCGGGTGGTGGTTGATTTGAGTGATAAAGTTGGCCTGCCAACACAATATGGCCAAGCGGATGCACCAGTTCAGACTGAACTAAACACCTCTGACGAGGCACTGGAAGCGTTAATGGCGTTAGGCTACACTTTGGCTGATGCTACTAAAGCACTGGAAAATGTTGATGTCAATCTGCCAACAGCACAGCGGGTGACTGAGGCATTGAAGCGATAGTAAATATAGAAAAGGACGCTAAAGGCATAGCGTCCTCATAATGTTAATTAGATTTTTTATGGTTCAATAATAATTTTCTTATTTGACCAGAACGATGGTTGGTAATGAATTTTAATTTTTGAGTCTTTTGCAACCTCAAAAATAACAGAACCCTCTTTTTTACCATTGACTGCCAAGTTGCCAGACCCCAGGCTATCACTTGCAGTGAAGGCTGTACCACTTGGTCCTTCAATGGCACCGTTTGCATCTTCAACTTTCCAATCAAATGTGTTGAAAGATAATTCTCTATTTGATTTGTTAACGATTGAAACATTTGCTTTAATATATTCTTTGCCGTCGCTAGCTTTAATGAATTGATTGCCAGAGTCCCAATTGCGATCAATTGACTTGATTGTTACTTCCTTGCCATCAAAAGCGATAGTTTCGCCAACTTTGAAAGTGGTCTTTTCGGTTGGTTTATTTTTCGAAGTAGCGTTATTATTGTTTGTATTGACGACAGTGGCTTTGTTCTGTTGCGATGCGCTGTATGCTCCAATCGCAATGATAACAATAATTACCCAAAACCAAGCCTTTTTAAAAACTGGTTTTTTCTCGCTTGTATTCATCGTCCCCTCCTATGAGATGTGCCGTCCAACAAAAAGGACAGCCGTTAAATTTGGCTGTCTACACCTAGAACGCAAGTTTACGCTCGATAACGGCTGCCCATTATGCACGTAAACAATGCGTTCAAAACGCTTGGCTCTAGATGTAGACACCCCTATTGTACTACAAATGATATAATTAGTGTATGGCAATTGAGAGAATAGTCGACACTAGCTCACATACCGATGATGCCGAGGAGCATCGGATTGAAGTTAGTTTACGTCCGCAGAGTTTTAGCGAGTATGTTGGTCAGGAGAGGCTGAAGCGTAATCTGCGCTTAGCAATTGAAGCGGCCAAGAAGCGCGGTGAGCCGCTGGATCATGTGCTGCTATACGGTCCACCGGGGCTGGGCAAGACGACCATGGCGACGGTGATCGCTAATGAGATGGGGACAAATTTGCGTATTACAAGCGGCCCAGCTATTGAAAAAGCTGGCGATTTGGCGTCAATTTTGACCAATTTGGCGGACGGCGATATTTTGTTCATTGATGAAATTCATCGGCTAGGTCGGGCGGTGGAAGAGATTTTATATTCAGCGATGGAAGATTTCAAGCTGGATATCGTCATCGGCAAAGGGCCAGCAGCTCGGTCAATTCGGCTGGATCTACCGCGGTTTACGGTCATCGGTGCGACGACGCGGACGGGTAGTTTGGCGGCGCCGCTGCGTGACCGATTTGGGCATATTTATCGATTGGAATTTTATGAACCAGAGGATATCGCGAAAATTGTGACGCGGAGTGCGGCTATCCTGGAGTCTTCAATTCGGCATGAAGCGGCGGATTTATTATCAACACGGGCTCGCCTGACACCGCGCATCGCTAATCGCCTGCTCAAGCGCGTGCGCGACTATGCCGACGTCAACGGCGATGGCATAATTGATGTAAAAACGACAACGAGTGCTTTGGAAATGCTGGAAGTGGACGAGCTGGGATTGGACCCGGCTGACCGTAATTTACTGCTGTCAATTTTGGAAAATTATGGTGATAATCCCGTGGGGCTAACGACCATTGCTGCCCTGACTGGCGATGAGGCGACGACGATTGAGGATTTTTACGAGCCGTATTTGCTGCAAATTGGCTTTATTGAGCGTACGCCACGTGGTCGGCGAGTTACCGTTAAAGCAAAGCGACATCTGAAAAAATAGGTAAAATTATTAGATTAGTTAAGTCGAATATACCGAAGAGGGTATGTTATAATATTGTCATGAATCCGCAAACGCCATCGGAAGATTTGACTCAGCCAGTAGCTTATGATGCTGACGGCCGTCCGCTTTATCATCACCCGCCTCAGACTGGCAGACCAGCTCCGGTGGTGGCGCAAACAAACTCTCATGTAACGACGCGTCCAGGAATTATTGATGGGGAGAATTTTGATCCGCGATTGCGCAGTCAATACGCCAATGAACCGCAAGTTGTACATGTAGCGCGCGAGATTGACCCAAAGCCTTTTACTATTAGCGATGAGCTGAAAAAGAAGCATGAAAAGTCAGTCCAGCAATACCCGAACCTAAATTTGAGTGAAGGTGAGTATGTAATTTTGGATATTAAGCGTCATCCAATTGGTATGTTGATTCCAGCGATAGTTTCAATTTTTTTGGTAGTGATAATTATGATATTCGTGCTGTTTTATCCGTCAATCGCTCGCGATTCAATTCTGCCAATCATGCCTTCTGTTACTGACATTTTTGGCGTGGCGATGTTGCTTATTGGTCTTGTAGTGCTTGGTGGTGCGGTGGCTCTATGGATATATCTACAGAATCAATTCTTCATGACTAACGAAAGTGTCATTCAGGAAATCCAAGAAAGCCTGTTTTCTCGACGTGAGCAGACGGTGAGCCTGGGTAGTATTGAGGATGCTAGTTTCCGACAGTCGGGGATTATTCAGACTATATTTAATTACGGCACTATTCGTCTTAGCACCGAGGGTGAAGAAACGACATATAGATTTCATTTCGTAGCAAATCCGCGTGAGCAGATTGCAATTATCAACAACGCTATTGAGGACTTCAAAAACGGTCGTCCTGTTTATGACGATTAATTATTTGTGGCGACTTTCTTTTATGTAGTCGTCTTCGCCAATAAGGGTTGCGACCAGTTTATAGGACTTGCATTTTCCCTCATTGCAGTTTGAGGATTCATAGCGATAGCTACTATCTTTTTCGCCAATTTTCTTACCATTTGGGTCTTTTAGTAACTCAGGGTCCATAGTCGACAATATCGAGTCTTCTAATTTCTCTGGGTAGTAGCCGTTTTTAGCATAAAAACCTTCCTCTAAACTGTAATACATGGCATTTAGAGCGGTGCGTTTTTTTGTATTGTTTGACTCATTGGTCAATTTGGTATATTGCGAAAAACCTAAGATTGCAATAATAATCAAAAAAGTTGCTACAACCAAAAGTTCAGTAATCGTGAAACCGTTTCGCTTATTCATGAATGTAATTATAGCAAATATTGTGACAAATCGGTATAATAAAGGTAGTAACTAAGGAGGGAATGCTATGGCAAAATCAGACAGTAAAACAGTAAATTCAGAGAAGCCAAGTCAAGCATCAGGTAAAAAAGTTGATGACGGGAAATTAAAAGCGTTAGGTCTGGCGATGGATCAGATCACTAAACAGTTTGGCGACGGATCAATTATGAAACTTGGCGAGGCTCATAAGGTTGATGTTGAGGTAATTCCTTCAGGCGCTCTAAGTTTGGATTTAGCTTTGGGTGGCGGTTATCCAAAGGGTCGCATCATTGAGATTTATGGCCCAGAAAGTTCGGGTAAGACAACGTTGACACTGCATGCCATTGCCGAAATTCAAAAGCAGGGCGGTACGGCAGCGTTCATCGACGCTGAGCATGCGCTTGACCCGAGCTACGCCAAGCGGTTGGGCGTGGATACCGAAAACCTGCTGGTGTCGCAGCCAGACAACGGTGAGCAGGCGCTGGAAATTACCGAAACCTTGGTGCGCTCAAACGCGGTGGATCTCATCGTGGTGGATTCGGTGGCAGCATTGACACCGCAGGCAGAGATTGACGGTGACATGGGCGATTCGCACATGGGTTTGCAGGCGCGGCTGATGAGCCAAGCACTGCGTAAATTGACTGGTATCATCAACAAGTCGAAAGCGACAGTGATTTTCATCAACCAGATTCGCATGAAGATTGGCGTGATGTTTGGCAATCCGGAGACGACGACGGGTGGTAACGCGTTGAAGTTTTACGCCTCGCAGCGGGTGGATATTCGCCGGATCGGGCAGATCAAGGTTGGCGACGATATCCTCGGTAACCGCACCAAGATCAAGGTGGTGAAAAATAAGATCGCGCCGCCATTCCGCATCGCTGAATTTGACATTATGTATAACGAAGGCATTTCTAAAACTGGCGACATTCTGGATTTGGCGGCTACGCACGGCATTGTTGAAAAATCTGGCGCCTTTTACAAATATAACGGCGAGACTATCGGTCAGGGCCGCGATAAAACCAAATTGTATCTGAAAGAAAACCCTGAGGTTCTGGCAGAAATTGATCAGAAGGTTCGCGACAAGGTCAAAGAAGCAGACAGCTGATGCGCGCAGCAGAAACCGCATATCCAGTCGAAAAACATATGGCGTCAGTCAGTCTGGTCTTTGATGATGAGCAAAACGCGTATCTTCGCGAGTTGTCAGAAACAATGAACCTTGACTTTGGTGAGTTTATCCCACACGTGACATTGATTAACGTGACTGAGCGGGATATGGCACGTCTCAAAGCAGCCGCTGCGGCGCTACCCGTCCTCGATAAGTTGGTGCTTGATGGAGTTAATTTCCTGCCAGATAAAGCGGGCAACTGTGTTTGGGTGGAGCTGCGCACGCAGAAAACTGCATGGATGGTTGAGGCGCGCCAGCAATTACTCGCGGCTCTGGATGGTATTCATCCGGGGCTGGATGTCGATGGCTTCCGCCCGCACATCACGCTTGGTTGCGTCGAGGCCGGTACGCTTGGCGATGTCGATATGAGCGCTATTCCGCGCCAACTGCCGGTTATTACTAAGCCGCGTGCCGCTGCTTGTTATAACGGCGTACATGGCAAAGTGGTTGAGGTAGTCGAATAGTCCACCAGTAGCTACGTATAGTTTTAGTGCTATAATAGTTTTATGAAAATCACCGATATTTCTCTTCAGGCTCGTGATAAAAATCGGGTAAATGTTAGTGTTGACGGGAAATATCGTTTTAGCTTGGACGTATTTCAGGTCGGCGAACTAGGTATTAAGATTGGTCGCGAATATACGGAAGAGGAAATTTCGAAACTAGAAGACGATAGCCAGTTTGGCAAGTTATATGCCAGGTCTATAGAATACTGTTTAATGCGTCCGCGAGCCATCAAAGAAGTGCGCGATTACCTGCGTCGGAAAACGCTAGCCACTCGTCGACGTTCAGTGAAAACTGGAAAAATTATTGAGCGTCCTGGAATAAAGCTGGAGATTACCGAGCGCGTCTTGGATCGTCTTATTGAGAAAAAATATTTGGACGATGAAAAATTTGCTCGATTTTGGTTTGAGCAGCGCTTCTTAAAGAAGGGCACTAGCATCCGTCGTTTACGATTAGAATTGGCGCACAAGGGTATTGATAGTAAGATTATCGATTTGCTAATTAAGGAGAATATCCGTTCTGATAGCGAAGAGTTGCAGAAGATTATATCTAAGAAACGCCACCGTTATAACGATGAGCAAAAATTTATGCAGTATTTAGCACGGCAGGGCTTTTCCTATGATGACATTAAAGAGGCTCTGGGTAAGTTTGCGAACTAGTCGTTAATTAATTTCTGTAGCTTCAGGCTGTGTGCGGGCTTGCTTGCGAAAAGGATTGTCGTAAGAGTTTATGTTTGGAGCAGGCGTCTTTTCAGCTATGTGTGATATTGTTGCTGATTTTACAATAATCCTATCGTCAGTTACTTTAACAATCTGCGAGCGGTGAATAAGCAATTCCGTATCGCCAAAACTTTTTAGTAGTGGTCGACGGACCCGCAATTGTTGGATAATAAAATTACCAGCGGCTAAGGTATAGCCAATGACTTTTCCGATTTTATGGTTTTTCTCGTCGGTAACTAATTTGTCTTTTAGTCTAAAATCTATATCGTAAATTTCTTTTATGGCAATAACATCATCAACGCCAATAATTTCATCAGTTGAATCAATAATCATACCTAGTGGCCCAATTTCTCTGATATCATTAACACTAAGTAAGCTTGGGTATTGATCTAAGAGGCGGCCCTCAAGCTCATAGGCAATTACAGATAAGTTCTTTGGATTGATAATTTCTCGTGAAGTTCGCGCTAATTCCGAGCCAGTCTGTAGGCTCATGACAGGAGTGTTTAGAAAGCGGTCCGCAGAAATAAGCATAATCTTAGTATATATGGTTATATTTTATTCAGCAAATGGATTAGATCGTCCGGCGGGCAAAGTTAGTGAATCGTTACCGGAAGTTGAAGTGCGAAAATCCTTTATTATCTTCATGGTTTTTTTATCAAATGTCGCTGATGAAACTGGGGCTGGCTCGCTAGATATTGAAAGGAGACCGCTTAAGAGAAATATAGCAATTGACAGTCCTCCGATGACGGCTATGCTGTAGATCATAACATGAAATCGCCACAGAAACTTTGATAGAGGCTTTATAATTGGTTCAAGCTGCTCTGATATCGATGGTTTCATCTTGTATACACCTTTACTTCAAATTCTTGGACTGATACCTCGCGACTGTCTGGCGCTCTGGAAATCGCAACGCCTGATAGTTGCATACGAGTAACGTTTTTCTCAATCAAATTAAGGAAATGCAGAAAACGTACGTAGTCAATTTTTTCACCTAGCTGAATAGATACAAAGGTGCTTTTAATGCCAGCTGGTCCAGTATTTGTTTTCTTTTTTGCGGCTGGAGATTGGGCTGAATTTTTTGAATCGCTCTGGAAAGTAAACGAGCGAATTGGAATGCCTGCACGGTCGGCATAGGTTGATAAATCTTGTACAATTTGATTTTGATATTGGTACATCTTTGACTCGGAAACTATATTTTTAGCTTTTTTCGCAATGTCAGAGTTTTTGTCGAGCTGATCTTTTAGGACGAGTAGATTCTGTATTTTCGAGTCAATAGCTACCGCTTCGTTTTGCATTTTTCCGACATCTTCTGATGCTTTACTGAGGAATGAGTAGGCAAAAGTTACAGCGCCAATCATTGCGGCCAGAATAACAATGAGCAGTAATGTCATAACAATACGCATGATGCTGGCATTTAATACTTTTTTCATTGCTTTAACACCTCCGGCTTCGGCGTAACACTAATCGTTATTACGACTGGGTAGTCTGAGGACTTTTCTGCTTTTCCGTCACTATATACTATGCTTTCTAGGTGGACATCTTTAAAAATTTCTGATTTCTCTAGGCTTGTTTTTAGTCGGATAGAGTCATCTTTAGTTTTTCCAAGTGCGATTAACGATATTGGTTTGTCTAGAGCGGAGGTATCCAGGGTTAGTGATTCTAAAACTATGCCAGACGGAATGTGTTGGGCAATTTTAGGAATAATTGATGAGTAGTGAGCCTCGCTGCCAATAATAGCTTTGGCGTCAGCTAGGTCTTTTATAAATCCATCAACGTCTTTTTGAGTTGATTGGTGTTGAGCTAGTTTGGCGTTTCCTTCGTTAATATTGTTTTGGGCTGCTGTTTTACTATTTTCTAGGAATAGATAAAAACCGCCAATTGTCAAGAATAACAAGCCGGCAAATACCAATGATATTATGCAATATCGCCTTAGTATTATATTGACCCGTCCGGCTCTGATCTGCTTTTTTTCTTGAGGAGGCAGAAGATTAATCATAAATATCCTCCTGTCGAATAAGCGCTAGTCCTGCGACGGGCGAAAGCTGGGATCTCAATTGTTTGGCTGGCTGCTCGAGATTGCCGAAATTTAATAACTGCCACGGACTAGCTACGCGGGCTGGCATTAATAGCTCATTGGTGAAAAATTCTCCAATTCCTGGCACGTTTCCGCCACCACCAACGATAAGTATCTGCTCAATTTTTCTCTCATCCGGGAATCGGTCGGTGTAGTATCGCATAACGCGTTTAATCTCGTTAGTCATTTTATGCAGACTTGGCTGCAGAGCTCCGGTAATGCGAGCTTGCCTTGGTC
Source organism: uncultured Candidatus Saccharibacteria bacterium (assembly GCA_938046775.1). Classification (GTDB taxonomy): domain Bacteria; phylum Patescibacteriota; class Saccharimonadia; order Saccharimonadales; family Saccharimonadaceae; genus Nanosynbacter. The sequence goes on from CALIXB010000027.1 coordinate 32,825, forward strand.
CAGGATTAAGTCCGTTTAGGACTTTAAATTGATGAGCAGTTTCAATTGGTACATTCATTTTCTTAGCTAGGTTCAGGGTCAGCGTGTAACCACCCACGTTAGACCCTCCAGTCACGCGGATATCAGAGTCTAAAATAGCTATGTCAGTAGCTGATGTGCCGATATCAACGATAACTGTTGGTAGCATGCCTTCTTCGGTTTTCTTTAAGAGTCTTGATATTGCATTAACATTTGGCTCGATAGCTGCAACCTCTAGTCCACATCGCTGCGCAGCATCCAACATGTTGTCAATCATCTTTTTTGGAGCGGCGCACATTAGTACGCTAAGTTCATCTTTTGATCGATTGATAATTCTATAATCTACATAAAGTGAGTCAAGTGGGGCTGGAATATACTGTTCAACCTCCAGGTTTACTGCACTAAGGATATTAGCTTCTTCTTTTATGGGCAGGGTGAATGTCCGCGAAAATGTTCGGCTGGTTGGAATGCCAATAGCTACGCGATTACTATCGATCTGTCCAACAATGTTATTCTTTAATAGCTCTTTTATATTTTGAGCTAGGTATTCAACGTTATCATTAGAATTGCCATCATTTTGCTGGGAGTCAAGGTTAATTGAGCCATAGCCATGAACCAGCATACGAGTTTTGTCAATTGACATAATTTTAATACTCGTTCTACTGATATCTAAGCCGATTATTGGTTTTTTTCTATAAAATATACTCGACACTTTCTTCTTCCCACCTATATACCGGTATTATAGCATAAGCTTTTTTGAAAAACTATCCCTTAACTTGTCCCGCCATGCTGGTAATTGGCCCCATCACGCTGACTGCCACCAAAGCAATCACGCCACCCATTGCCACAATCATCACTGGCTCGATAATGGAACTGACTCCGTCAATCGCAGTGTCAACTTCTTCTTCGTAAAAGTCGGCAACCTTAATAAGCACTTTGTCTGTTTGTCCAGTCTCTTCACCGACAGATAGCATCTGAGCAACAATTGGTGGATACAAATCATCCCTCTCGGCGATAATCCTCGACAAGACTTCACCATTTTGGACGCGCTTGGTGGCTTCCTTCAAGGATTCTTCGTAGACAACGTTGCCAACTGCGCGGGAGGTGACATCTAGAGCCTCTAGTACGGCTACGCCGGCGCCAATGAGAGCGGAGAAGGTTCTTGTGAACCTTGCAATTGCTACTTTTCTAACGATTGCCCCAACCGCAGGAACCTTAATGATGATGTGGTGGAATTTAACGCGTCCCTTTGGGGTTTTAATGTAGCGAATTAGTGCCCAAATTCCGCCGATGAATGCCGGGACAATCAAATACCAGAATGACACCATAAAGTCACTAATGCCGAGCATGATTTCAGTGAGCAGCGGCAGCTTAGCATCTGGCCCACCCATGTCTTTAATAGTCTTACCAATAACTGGAATAATAAAGGTCATCAAAATAAAAAATGCAATGATGGTTATCGCCAAAAGAACGATTGGGTATGTCATGGCCCCTTTAATCTTTTTCTTCATGGATGAGTTTTTTTCTTGTTGCAAGGCTAGTCGTTTCAAAATGTCGTCCAGAATACCTCCGGTTTCACCAGCGGCGACCATATTGACGTAGATGTCATTGAAGGTTTCTGGATGTTTCCCTAGAGCATCGGCAAATGACATACCACCTTCGATGTCTTTAATGACAGCATTAATTGTTTCTCGGAAGCCAGCGCTCTCAGCGTGCTTAGCCATTGAATTTAGCGAACGAAGAATCGGCACGCCAGCTGAAACCATGGCGCTTAATTGACGAGTGAACATCACCAACTCGTCAGTTTTGGCGCCTTTCTTTTTTTTGCCAAACGAAAAACCGCCAGATTTTTTTGCGCTCTTTTCTTCGATTTTTATCAATTGCCCGCGTGATTTTAAAGTGTTGATGGCTGATAATTTATCAGCCGCCTCTATTGTTGAGGAGACAGTTTCTTTTTTCTTATTGACAAGTAAATATTCAAAAACTGGCATGATGCTACTCCCTTGTTGCTCTCAATACTTCTTCAGTTGTTGTGATTCCGCGCAGCGATTTAATGAGGCCATCCATCTGCATAGTTACCATGCCTTCAGAAATTGCTTGATCCTGGATGTCGTTACTGGTGGCATTGGCGGTAATCATTTTTTGAATAGGGATAGAAATGCCGAGAACCTCGTAAATACCAACACGTCCCTTAAAGCCATTATGTCCACATTCGTCACAGCCTTCAGGGTTTGGCTTCCATAGCCGGGCGATTGTTTGCTCGGTTGAGCCCATTGGTGTGTCGCCACCGATTTTATCGTCAAAAGCCTGCTGCTCTAGTCCGTGAATTTTTTTAATTGATTTGGTGTCGATATTAAACATCTCAGTTATGTACTTCAATTCTTCTTGGTTTGGTGTATATTCCTGACGGCAGTTCATGCAGAGCCTTCGTACTAATCGCTGACCAATCACCGCCTTGACCGTCGAAGCGATCAAGAAGGGTTCAATCCCCATGTCCAGTAAACGCGGCAAGCAAGTTGCGGCGTTGTTGGTGTGAAGGGTCGAGAACACCAAGTGTCCAGTCAGCGCCGCCTGTACGCCCAAGTTGGCAGTTTCACCGTCACGGATTTCTCCAACCATGATGATGTTTGGGTCTTGGCGAAGCAATGCGCGCAGTCCTGAAGCAAAGGTCATGCCGGCTTTGGCGTTGGTCTGAGTTTGGTTGACACCAGGGATTTTGTATTCAACCGGGTCTTCAATTGTCGAAATATTAACATCTGGCGTATTAAGCTCCGACAACACACTAAACAGAGAAGTCGACTTTCCTGAGCCAGTCGGCCCGGTTACCAAAATCATACCGTTTGGTTGCGCCATGGCGTCTTTTACAGTAGCAAGCGACAGCCCCCAGTAGCCAAGTTTGTCGAGCGAAATTGCCTGGTTCGATTCGTCCAGAATACGCATCACCACTTTCTCGCCATCGGTGATTGGTAATGTTGAAACACGAAAGGCATATTGTTTTGAAGAAAGTTTTATCTTAAAGCGTCCGTCTTGAGGTACGCGGCGTTCGTCAATTTTTAGATTAGATAGGATTTTTATGCGACTGACCAAGGCTCCGTGGACGTTACGTGGCAGCTTGTTAACTTCTTTTAGGACGCCATCAATTCGGTAGCGGACTTGGACGTAATCTTCGCGCGGCTCAATATGGATATCAGAGGCGTTGGATTTAATGGCGTATTCTAGCAGTAGGTTAACAGTTTGGGCAATTGGTGAGTTTTCCGCAAAATCGTCCTGACTAATATTTTGATCGTCAGCCGAAGCATCTTTTTGTACGGCAATAACTTCGTCTAGCTCAGCATCGATATTTCCTCGATAGTTGTCTAAGCACTCTAAGATATTGCTTCTTGTAGCCAGAAAAACTTTAGTATTGTAGCCAATTTCTTTTTGGATGAAGTTTAGTGCTTGAACGTCGTCTGGGTCCTCCATGGCCAGAGACAGACTCTCATCATCATTTTTTTCGAAGAGTACAACATTATACTGGCGTGCAATATGTTCAGGAATCCGCTTTAATACTTCTTCGGGAATATCTTTTGGTTCTATTCTAACGAAAGGCACGCCGATATAGTCGCTAATTAGCTTTGTCAGGTCCTCTTCGGATAGAATTTTTTGTTCAATAATGGCTTCTTGTAGTGTTTGTTTTGATCGTTCAGCGAGCAGCTTTAAATCGGCAAGCTGCGATTCATCGATAGTCCCACCTTCTTTCAGAATGCTTTCAATTGTTTGATCTGAAATGCGCATAATTCTTATGATTATTGTACTACCGTCGCTAAAAAAAAGCCAGCATAGTATAATAGAAGGGTGAAAATTGATAGCGACGAGAAGATGCAACGATTAGGTGTGGCAATTGGCCAGTCGGTTTCTGGTGGTGAAGTGCTGGAATTGGTTGGTGATATTGGCGCGGGGAAGACGACGCTGACAAAGGGAATTGCTAAGGCTTTAGATATCAATGAGCCTGTCCAGAGCCCAACTTTTACGATTTCTCGAGTATATGATTCACCGAGGGGGCTGCGTTTGGCGCACTATGATTTTTATCGATTAGGTGAAGCTGGCATTATGGGCGATGAGATTCGCGAAGCTGTAGACAATAATTCGGTGGTGGTCGTTGAGTGGGCGGGCGCAGTTGATGGTGACTTGCCGGAAGACCGTTTGGCGATAAAAATTATAGCGACTAGCGAGGAAGAGCGGCTAGTGGAATTTCATCCCGGCGGTAAAAAGTCGGCTGAACTTTGGCAGAAGATAAAGGAGGATTTGGCGTGATAATTTTATTAGATACCTCGACGGCAAATTGTTTTTTAACGTTGGTTGATGATGAGGTTCGGCAGGATTTTGAGTGGCAAGCGGGGCGGACGTTGGCGCGTGGCTTATTGAAATTTTTGGAAGAAAAAACCGGCGATTTGCACGATATCAGTGGTATCGGCGTAATGAAGGGGCCGGGTAGTTTTACTGGGCTAAGGATTGGGCTGACGGTTGCCAATGCCCTGGCGGATAGCCTGAGTGTGCCTATTGTCGGTGCAACGGGTGAAGATTGGCGGAAGATAGTGCTTAAAAAACTGCGTGCTGGTGAAAATGAGAAAATCGTTATGCCAGAGTATGGCGCTGCCGCTCATATTACCGCGCCGCGAAAATGATTTTTCAGTGCCAAAATCTCCAAAACCGTGTATAATTAAATTACGGCGTTTTGTAAGTTCTGATTCGCCAGATTTAGATAGTTTGAAATTGATTAGCTGTTGATATATTTCCTTGAGGCGAACACTCAAGGGCGGCTGATCGGAAAGGAATGATAATGATAGAAGTAGTTATTGCCGCGGCTGTTGGGGCTGGTGCGGGTGTTGCTGGTTTTGTAGGATATCAACGAACGCGCCAAATTAATGGCAAAAATCAAATTGAGCGTGATTTGGCTGACGCCAAGACGAAGGCTAGTGATATTGTCTTAAAAGCCAAAGACGAGGCGCTGAAAATTGAGAACGAGCGTCGTAAGGAGTGGCAAAAAACCGAGAATCGTTTGGCTGATCGCGAGAGAACGCTTGATAATAAACTAGAGGAGCTGGATCGGCGAGCGGAGAAGTTACGGACACACGAAGATGAGGTTGATAACCTTAAAAATGAGATTCGTGATATCCGTACGCGTCAGCAGGAGAAGCTTGAAAAAATTGCTGGACTGAAAAAGAAAGACGCAGCTGACAAACTGATGCAGATGACCGAGCGTGATATTAAGCAGGATTTGGCTGGTTTGGTGTCAAAATTGCAACATGATGCAATGGATGACGCCGAAGAGCGGGCGCAGATGATTTTGGTGACAGCAATGGAGCGGATGAGCAGCGAAGTGACAGCCGAGCGCACAGTTACTGCGGTTAAATTGACTGATGATGAGATGAAAGGTCGAATTATCGGTAAGGAAGGCCGCAACATTCAGGCGTTGCAGCGTGAAACTGGTGTTGATATTTTAGTGGATGATACACCGGGTATGATAGTGCTGTCGAGCTTTGATCCAGTTCGTCGACAGGTGGCTCGTTTGAGCTTGGAGATGTTGATGAAGGACGGACGCATTCATCCAGCGCGCATTGAGGAAGTTGTCGCTAAGGCTAAAAAGCAAATTGATAAAGAGGTTAGACAGGCTGGTGAAGATGCTATGCGCGAGACTGGCGTGGTCGGTATTCCAAAGGAAATGTTGCTGCTGCTTGGTGAACTGAAGTTTCGTACTAGCTTTGGCCAGAACGTTCTGAAGCACTCGACGGAGATGGCGCAAATTGCTGGTATGATTGCTGAGGAAATTGGCGCGGATGTGCGTATTACAAAAATTGCCACGCTGTTGCATGACGTTGGTAAGGCGGTGACTCATAAAATTGAGGGCAAGCATCATCACATTGGCGCGGAATTGGCGCGGAAATATGGCATGGATGAGCGGATCGTGCACGCAATTGAGGCGCACCATGATGACATCGAGGCAACTACGCCAGAAGCAATTATTGTGCGGGTTTGTGATGCAGCTTCAGCGGCCCGTCCGGGTGCCCGCAACGTTTCGGCTGAGAACTTTGCTGAGCGAATGCGCGATTTGGAGAATGTGGCGACTAGCTTTGAGGGAATTGATAAAGCCTACGCAATTTCGGCTGGACGTGAAGTTCGAGTGATCGTCAAGCCGCAGTCAATTGATGATTTGTCGGCAATTAAATTGGCCCGAGATATTGCCACGAAGATTGAGTCGACCATGCAGTATCCTGGCACAATCAAGGTTAATGTCATTCGCGAAACGCGAGCGATTGAGTTTGCAAAATAATGAAATTTACTGACGAGCAGCGGCGAACTTGGTTGGCTAGTTTAGATAAGCGTTTTTCTAGTGCGGCGGTGTTAATAGAAAATGAGCAGGGCGAATTATTAATCGTCAAATCTGACTATAAAGATCACTGGTCGCTACCTGGCGGAATTGTTGATCCCGGAGAGTCTCCGCTGGAGGCGGCAGTGCGTGAAGTCGAGGAGGAGGTGGGTATTAAAATTGATCCCGAAAACCTACAACTTGCCATGGTTGCATCGCGCCATTCAGATGAGTTTTTGACAAATCAGTTCGTATTTTTTACACAATTGGAAAATAAAGTCTTGTCTGAAATAAAGCTGCAAGAGTCAGAAATTGTGTCTAGTAAACTTATTTCTAAGAGTGAAATTGACTCTAATGACAGGTCGTTATTATGGGCAATTCGTTTTTGGGTGGCTGATAAATTCGGTTACGTAAATACGAAAATAGTTGATGATAATGGCGTAAAAAATGAGCAAATAGAGTTTTTCGCGCCGACACTGGGAGGAAAATAGTGGGATTATTAGTTGTCTGTCGACACGGTGAGAGTGAATGGAATCTACTAGGTAAGTGGACGGGCTGGACTGACGTGGGGTTAACGGAAAAAGGGTGGGCTGACTCGGTGCGTATGGGTTCGCTAATCAAGAACATTAGGTTTGACGAGGCCTACACATCAGCGCTCAAGCGAACGCATCAGACGCTGGATGCGCTGCTCGAGGGGCGTGGTATGGGCAGCCTGAAGACAACGCGGGCGACTGAGCTGAACGAGCGTAATTATGGGGATCTGACTGGGAAAAATAAGTGGCAAGTGAAGGACGAGATTGGCGAAGAGGCGTTCAATGGAATTAGGCGCGGTTGGGATTATCCGGTGCCAGGCGGCGAAACATTAAAAGACGTTTACGCGCGAGTGGTTCCGTATTTTGAGCGAGAGATTTTACCGAAACTACAGGCGGGCGAGAATATTTTATTAGTAGCGCATGGAAATTCTATTCGGGCGTTAATCAAACATCTTGACCAAATTTCAGAGTCAGAAATGGCAAGCGTAGAAATGCCGTTTGGTCAATTATTGCTTTACAAATTTGAAGCTGATAATAATTTGCCAACTAAAAAAGAAATTCTATCGGTAAATATTGGTCCGGTAAACGCTTAGCCATTTATGTATATCTCATAGGCGCTGAGAGCTGACAAGAATTGCTGAAATCTAGTCATGTCATTGCTGTGATATGGCCAGGTCGCATGATTCAACCAAAACCCCATTAGTGTGAGACAGTAGTCTAAGTTTATTATGTTTTGATAAGGAGAGATATCATGGTGGCTTTTATGTAGGTCAATTAGCAGGCTGGTAATATCACTACCCGATTCGCCTAGCCCAGACCAGCTCCAATCCACCAACCTAGTGCCGTAATTAGGGTGCCAAGCCATGTTTGATTGTCGGATATCATGGTGGCAAAAAACTAATGAGTTTGTTTTAGGCGTCTGGTTGCCTATTTGGCGTAGTAAGACTAGGTCTCCTAGTAATGATTGAGCGGCTGCTTGGCTGCGGGGTGTTAATCTATCTAAAAAACTTGGTGCTAATTTATGTAATTTATCTATTTTTTGATTATCAATTGACTGCCAACCTTCTTTTATAAAACTATCACGCGACGGTTCAATGTCGAAAGCGTCAGCCGGTAGTGGCATACTCTCTAGCTCATTAAATTTTTCAATCGCCGAATTTACGTATACGTTGAGCGTTTCTTTTCTGGCTCGCCATTGCCATCCGTCGTCAGGTTCCATCGCATCCATGATGAGCGTATCGCTACCATGCAGAATTGACCGCTCGGGTATTCCGCTATATCTATGATACCTTAAGTGAGCCATAACGAAAGCTTCTTTCTCCAGATATTGATGTAATCGGTTTCGTCTCGGCGTATCGTCATACTTAGCCGATATCTGTTTGACAAATACTGACTGGCCATTTCTTGTAGCAATAATTTTGTCATATTGCATATGACCACCGCTCACATCGTGGTAAGTTTCTGGAGACTGGGCTATTTCAATAAGGTTTTGGCAAGATAAATAATCAAGCGCCCTTGTCAAGATGTAGTCGTGTGAGGCATAAAGACTGGGTAAATTATCAATTGACCACCAACCAGCGTCAATTGCATCATCGTGGCCAGCCGCTTTTATCGTGTCAGATACGGTAAATAGGTAGGCGCTCGTCTCAATCCATGATTCTTGGCGATTGCGCGGGTCATCAACTAATCCTCTAAATATAAGTGTAGCCCCGTCACTAATTGTGACGCCAGTTTCTTCTCTAGTTTCGCGAATGGCCGCTGCCAGTGGATCTTCCCCCTGGTCAATAAATCCTCCAGGCAATGCCCATTCGCCAGTTTCTCGCCGTATTAAGAGAACCTGTCGTAATCCTGGACTGATAACTATGCTATCTGCAGTATAATTTGGCCCATCATACCACAATTTCTGCTCCGTGGTTGATATTATTTCACTCATACGGCGATTAATTGACTCACTGCTTGGCGTCCAATTGCTACCTTCACGTGTCCTTTATATTCTTCAATTTTATCAATCGGGCCGGTGTGCTTACCCTCAACGTCACTTAGTTTAACTGTCGGCACACCGTCAACTGCCGTGGCTTTCATGACGAAATTATTCGCCTTAACTCCCAGGTCGTTTGTCAGTGTAGTGCCCCAGCCGAATGTTACCTTGATACGATCCTTGAAATAATCAGCCAGTTTGATAATTGTTTCGACGTCCAGCCCGTCACTAAAGACAATTGTCTTTTCGCGCGGATCAATGCCATGCTGCTCGTAAACGTCGATCACTCGATCGCCAAATTCTATCGGATCGCCAGAGTCATGACGTAGAGCCTGCCACGAAGCCATTTGCTCCGGCGTGAAGTCGGCGAAAAAGAATTCAGTTGTAAATGTATCAGTTAGGGCGGTCGATAAACCTTCGCCGTACAGCTGCTCCCAGTCTTGGAGTACCTGATGGTGGCCATCTAATGGATTGTCACCAGCCTTGTCGGCCAGCGCCGCGTAAACCATCGGTAATTCATGTGCAAATGTACCAATCGGTCGCAGGCCAAGCTCATGCGCCAAATAAATATTTGAAGTGCCAACGAAATTGTTAGGCAGTTCACTGGCAACACGCTCGATGACGTATTTCTGCCAGTCGTAGCTAAACCGTCGTCGAGTGCCGAAGTCTGAGAATTTTATATCTGGACGATCCTTTAATAGTGCAATTTTTTTACTTAATCGACGGTCACCTTCGGCGTATAGTTCTTTGAGCGAACTACCTTCGCGGGCAAGTTTATTCTGGAAAAATAGTTCGTTTATTTCGCTCATAATCACCGTTTCCCAGAATGTGACTAGTGGCCATTTGCCCGTAACACTAACCGCTAAATCGCCGTGCTTATCGTAGCCAATGTCAACAGGTGGTAGGGGATTGTCACGTAAAAAGTCAAGGTATTCTGGCGTGAATTGTGCTGTGCCGTCTTGATTTTGTAGGCTGGCGAGATAGGCGATCTCATCGGGCTGCCAGCCATTTGCTAATCTATCGAGTCGGTCACGTAATTCTTCTGCGCTTACAAATTCCGATAGCAGGGTAGGGGCACGATTCTTCAAGGTAAAGGTGACCTCGGCGTCAGGGTGCTTGTCATATTCTAGCTGACCCATGGTCGCCTTATAATAATCTAGTCCTTGTGATAATTTCGGTTCACGGTTCATTGAACACTCCTTTCGATCATCATTTTAGCTTCATCGGTTGAAACCGCGAGAATGTGGGCCTCTTTCATGGCGGCTAAGGCCTCTTCTTCGGCAGTGGGCGTGAGACCGACAGCGCGAATAGCCTCTCGCAGTAGATAGACGGACACTTGCTCGTTACCTTGGAAGTGTTCGGCAATGTCCAGCGCAGTTGCCTTTACACAAAAGTCAGTTGCCAGCCCGCCGAGAAATACTTTAACCTTTTCGTGAGGTGTTCGTGGCGTGATGATGGTCTCCAGCGTCTCGCCTGTGTCACTCCGACCCTCCCAGCCAGAGTACCCGTCAGTCTGGCCTACGCCTTTGTCGATAATAGTGTCACCAGGCTGCACGTCAAGCTTATCATGAAAGCTAGCGCCGGTAGTGCCAGCCACGCAGTGGACTGGCCACTGGCCACCAAAATTAACAAAATGTGGTGTTTCACCGGGGTGCCAGTCACGGGTAAAAATGACCTGTCCACCATGGTGCCGCACGGTCTCGGCGATGGTGTTGAGCGGGGCAACGACCTGCTCGCCCTCGGCAACTGCTAGGCTGCCGGTAATAAAGTCATTTTGCACGTCAATCTCTATGAGTACGGGTCGGCTTTGTTCTATAGTTTTCATAAGATGTCCTCCTTTAATTAATGTATAAATTACACTTACTATATAGTCTAACAACTAGTTATTGTGTAGTCAACACTAATTAGTAAAATACTATGAAATTATTACCCTACTCTACCTGGCTACTATTCGCTAGTCGAAACTTCGTGATAATGTCTCAAGATTTTGGGAATTAAACTCGTATAATTTTGCTGGGCGATGTGCGCCGTCACGCCATAACTCGTTGGTTTCATGAATGAGGTTGAGGCTGAGGAATTTTTTGCGAAAATTACGCTTATCAAATTCACGATCAAAGATAATTTCGTAGGCGTTCTGTAGTTGGGTCAGGGTAAAACGCCGCTCCAGAAATGCCGACACAGCATTCGTATATGTTAACTTGGCAATTAGCCGCTCTCTGGCGTATTCAATAATGCTGGCGTGATCATAAGCCAGCGGTGGTAGATTGCGCATATCAAAAAATGTCGCGTGTGACTTCGCATCATCGAGCGGGATAGTACGCCCACACCCGAGGTATGTCACCGATACAGCATGTCCTCGTGGGTCACGGTCGACCGTGTCAAAGGTGTAGAGCTGCTCAATATAACTCAAGTCATTCTTAACATCCACGCCCGTTTTTTGGGCAACGATACGTCTCAGTGCGGCTGTCGTCGTCTCGCCCTTGGCGTTGTATCCGCCGGGTAGCGCCCATTCACCCTTGAACGGCTCGTTGGGGCGCTTTAGGAGCAGGACTTCTAGTGCGTCGCTGCTAATTTGAAATATCACGGCGTCAACAGTTAGCGTCGGTGGAACGTATGGTTTCGTGTATTTCATACAATATATCTTACTCTGAAGTAGCTAGTTTGCCAAGGCAGATTTACTGACTACTCCTATATGCTATCGGTAGGTTTCGTTTATGTTGAGTCTTGTCGTAGCGTTCTTCTATCTTCTTAGCAATCTTGGGGTCAACTTCTTTACCCTCGAGATAATCATCAATATCATCATATGTTAGATCCAGTTCTACTTCATCAGGTTGGGCCGGGCGATCATCTAATAAATCAGCAGTCGGCACTTTGTGAAGGAGGCGTTCGGGAACGTGTAATGCATTCAGCATGGCCCAGCCTTGACGTTTTGTTAGTCCAGAGAGGGGCATTATGTCGGCGGCACCATCGCCAAATTTAGTAAAGAATCCCGTGACTGATTCGGCGGCATGATCAGTGCCAACTACCAATAACCCGCAGGCACCAGCAATAGCATATTGTGCCATCATACGGCTACGAGCCTTGATGTTGCCTTTGTTGAAATCGCTAATTTCTTGACCATTGGTGTATAGGTCCGCAACAAGTGCGTCGACGCTAGGTTTTATATCAATGTTGTGTTCTATGACGCTTGATTCGCCGTAAGACTTAATAGTCTTAACGGCTAGCTCAGCATCTGCTCGGTCATGTTGAACGCCGTAGGGCAGTAGCATAGTGTGGAGGCGGCAGTTCTGTCCGCTTTGGCGTCTCAGCTCGATAGCGCGCTGAGCCAAGATTCCTGCCAGTAATGAATCTTGGCCACCCGAAACTCCCAGCACAAAACCGTTCAAGCCAGCTTGCCTCAGATAGTCAGCTAGGAATTTAGTGCGCTTCTCGATCTCTTCTATCGGTTGGATAGTGGGCTTAACACCGAGGGCGGCGATAATTTCTTGTTGCTTGGCTCGCATATATACCTCCTTTATTATTTCTGTAGGCAGCTTAGGGTTATACGTAGAGTGTAGCATAGTTAGTGTGTATTTAACAATAAGCTACGAGAAACGAGTATGTATGATATTTGTACAACAAATTGAGGCTAATCAATAATCCCCAAAGCGATTGTCGTCACACCAAGTACCACGTGGCTTATCGTTACGCCGATGAGGTTTGATGAGCGCTGGTACGCTCGGTACCAGAAAAGGCCGACGATGCTCATGACAACAACAGTGAGCATATCGCCGTAGATGATATGTGCGTAACCGAAAAGGGCGGCTGCTACGCCAAGCTCCAGCACCCGGTGTAGCCGTAGTTCTTGCAGTATACGGCTGAGGATGCCGCGAAATAACAGTTCTTGTGCCGGGCACGAGATGAGAATATAAAATACATAGAATCCTATTCCTTCGGTTGGTGAGAATCGAGGTTTTTTGAGGAGTAGAAACAGCCCGGCTGCGATAATGAGAGCTATAGTTATAGGCAGCACGGTTTTGAGTGAATAGATGGTACGTTGCCGCGTAATGCCGATGTCATTATGCGTATTGCCGAGAATTCGCGTCACTATGTACATCGCTACTGCACCGACGACGAGTGTCGCGAACTTCATATTCCAGGGAATGACACCGGTACAAATGAGAATGGGCAACATGAGATACACGTAGACAATGGCGCAGAGATATATCATTTGTCGGCGGTGAGTTGTGCGGGTAGTGTGATTAGTATTGGCCATAATTATGAGGGTATGTCTATATATTAACTCAAATCGCTAATTATTGCTGTATTTAATGTGTAAAGTGTGGTAGAATAGTGATGTAAGTGTCGAGATCATCTTTCGGGGTGTGGCGCAGTTGGCTAGCGCGCGCGGTTTGGGACCGTGAGGTCGAAGGTTCGAGTCCTTTCACCCCGACCAACTCAATGATCATTCGAAGTATTAAAATAGCTGAAAGTTTGGTCGGCTATTTTATTTTTTTAAGTTATCTATTATTATATACAGTATCATGAGTGCCGAATACAACCCATCGCAGAAGAGTAGTGGAGATACCCCCCCGAAGACGATGATTACCTTCCTCCATATTCGGAGATATTTAAGCCGGGATTGCCTGGATCGCGCACGGTTATAGGCGTGGCACAAATGACATACTATCCACGGACACCCGATTTTGAGGCCGCTTTGTTGGAGCATCTTCCGTATCTAGACGAGGTTACTCCAGATACTGTGAGAAGGTGGCTCGGCCTTGACGATAGCAGTGGTGAAGAGAATTAAAGCTTATTTATATATAGCCCAATAATCAAATCACCCTCATGATATTCCTGTTGTAATTGCCAATGTGGCGGCACTTGCTTCTTATATTCATTATAAGTTTTTGTGCGTAGAATTAACCAAATTCGCGGGCTCTTTACTTCATTTAATGAAGCTATTTCTGGAGTATTAAGTTTTTTTATTAACCCCCATTCACCAGCCCAATCCAACTCCTCTGCCGGTTTTAGTAAAATAATTTCCTTACCAGAGAGGTTATAGTATGAGGTGTGAAAATAGGTGTAGATTTCACCGGAGACAATAGAGTCATTGCTTTTTATATTCTCATTTATATGATTCATGGCGGTGTTGGTATTGTTCCAGGATGCTTCTGTTATATTTTTACTGCCGACATGCCACATGTAGCAGCCAATTAGCAATATGAAAATAATAGATAAACCGACGCTACGAATTCTTTTACTCGAAAAAATAATTCCTATGTAGATAGCTATCAGACTATAAAATGCTGGTGCCGAGTAGGTGAAGTAACGGTCTAAGTAAACAGGACGGCCTTTACTAAGTGTGTAGATGATGATCATTGGTAGAAATGACCAAATTGTCACGAGCCATATTGCTGCTCGGTATTTATGGAATTTTCTAGCTAAGACGAGTGATATGATGAGCATAATTGGTAGCAGCAATAAGCCAAAGTAGCGGACTATCCTCTCATCGTAAGTTAAGAACATGGACAGGGTTGTTGATATGGTAAATTTATTAACTTCTGGTATCCAAAACTCGCCGCTAACTCTACTGACTTGGGAGATCATTACTGGCAGCCAAGGTAAGAATAATAAAAAGCATAGCCCGGCTGCTAGCCAGACATTTTTATTGGTAAAAATTTTTATGACATCAGTGCGGTCTTCGCCAATTTTTAGCCATAAATAGACGAAGTGAGCTGGAAGCAGCAGTGCCAGGAAGTACTGTGTGTAAATGCCAATTGCCACTAAAAATCCGTATAATATCCACCAGGGTTTTTTGTCTTTTCTGTCGACCGCCATAATAAATGCATAGGTGGCTGCTACGCCAATCAGCGCCGCTAAAGCATACATCCTCGCCTCGTCGCTATAGCGGATCAGGAATGGTCCTAAAGCTGCTAAAAAAGCTCCAAATATAGCGATTCTTTTAGAGAATATTTTTTGTAGTAAGAAAAATAGTAGGGCAATTGCCATGACGCCACATGCAACGCTAAAGCTTCTGAGCGCAGTGACTGAATTGCCAAATAGTAATTGCCAAAAATGCATGATAATGTAATAAAATGGTGGATGTACGTCTGTAGTTGTGGTGGAGATAATGTCAATCAAGGGCTGCTTGATAATGGCAGCAGTATAGCCTTCATCATGCCAAATATCAGCCTTGGTTAAATATAACAGGCGAACGTGGGTAGCTAAAAGCAAAATTGGAATTAGCCAAATCCAGCTGGGTATTTTATGAAGAGATAAATATAGTTTTTTAAGATTTTTGCATATATTTTTCATTATGCTATCTGGGAAGTTTTAGGGATATTTCACGTGACTTATTGGCTAGACTGTCGTCAATCTTATCTGTCTTGGGGTCTATGCTGATACCGCGTCGATTTAAGGCCTCATTGATTATAAAATCAGCAATTTGCGGGTTTTTCGGTAGGATTGGGCCGTGGAGATATGTGGCTATAACATTGTTATAGCGAACGCCTTCACTCGCATCGATCATATTATTGCCAGCACCCTTAATCACTTGCCCTAGCGGCGTGACAGTTTTATCAAGGAAGGTCTGCCCACTATGATTTTCGTATCCGATAATCTCGCCAAATTCTTGACTCTTGATAATAATATTGCCAATCATTCGCTCCTCGCCAGCAATTGTTTCAATCGGTAAAATATTAGCGCCAACGATCTCTTCGCCTTTAAGTGTGCGGAAAAAGCGGCCGAAGAGCTGATACATACCACAAATCATTAGCATCGGCACGCCGTCGTTTGCTAATTTTCGGAGCTCGTCTGCTCGTTCCAAAAGGTCGTTTTGGATAATCGTCTGGCCAGAGTCTTGACCGCCACCACCAACGAAAATATCAATCTTAGAAAAGTCTGTTGAATCGCCTGGATTGTGGTCGATAATTTCTACTTCAAACCCGCGCCATTCTAGGCGTTTTTTTAGTACTAGCGTGTTGCCCCAGTCGCCGTATAAATTCATGTCTCGTGGATAAAGTTGTGCAATTGTTATTTTTGTCATAATATTTCCTCTACGTCGGTTTTTTCGCTAAGCAGGCGTCGAATTGCGGTCATGGCGGTATAGCTACAGAATATTTGCTTCGGTTCTTCTGGGTGGTCGTTGATAAAATCATCTAACGCCCGCGTAATATCGGTGTCAATTTTTTCAATCGCAACTTCGTCATATTGAAGACGTAGCGCCATGTCATAAGCTCTCGCGCCACTAATCATGGCTACCTTTTTCAGAGC
This sequence comes from uncultured Candidatus Saccharibacteria bacterium, assembly GCA_938046775.1. Classification (GTDB taxonomy): domain Bacteria; phylum Patescibacteriota; class Saccharimonadia; order Saccharimonadales; family Saccharimonadaceae; genus Nanosynbacter. The sequence continues at coordinate 48,954 of CALIXB010000027.1, forward strand.
TGAAAAGTCAACATCCCAAAACCAACTAACATCTCGCCCGTCTGCGTAGTTGTCATTAACCGCGATCATCGTCGCGCTGCTATTTTTGGCAAATGACAAAAGCGCCAGTCGAAAGCCGCTTGGATTTTTAACGAGAATAAGTTCAATCGGCGTGCCGTTTAGGAAAATTGTTTCACCGCGACCAAAGGCTGGCTTAATATTTTCGAGCGCTGACAATATGGTGTCTGTAACTTCCGGTCCGGTAATTTGTCGCGCCAGGGCGGTAGCTGCTGCGGCATTAAGTAAATTATAAACGCCGGTAAGCTTTAAATTGACAGCAGTTTCTTTGTTGTCAATCTGTAGAGTCGCCTCCTGGCCGCTAATATTTTTTAATAAAACATCGACGTTTACGCTTTGGCTGGCAATTGCTGCACCGTATTTTAAGTTGTCGTCGGTCGGCATTAATTTAAGTAGCTCGTCGGTTGTGCCGAAGAATACTTTTTTAGCCTGAATGTGTTTGCTAATCTTAAAAATTCGTGGATCGTCGCGATTAAGAACAACAGTATCGGTAGTTGCTTCGGCTATTTTCTGAAGCAGTGACGCTGTATTATCAATCTCTCCAAATCTATCCAGCTGGTCGCGCATTACGTTTAATAGTAGCGAGAACCGTGGGCGAACCATTTGCACAAATTTCACCGCCCAGGCCTCGTCAAGTTCCAGGACTGCAATATCGGCTTCCAGTTTACCGCGGAGGTTGACTTCATCCAGCAGTGCAGCTGCTACACCTCGGGAAAAATTACTGCCAGTCCGATTTGTAAAAACCCTTAATCCGACTGACTCGAGCAATTCCACGACGATTTTTGTGGTTGTTGTTTTTCCGTTAGTGCCGCTGATAATTACCACGCCTTGTGGTAGGTCTTTCAGGGTGCGCTGGATGAACTTTGGGTCAATTTTCTCAATCACTAAGCCTGGCAGGGCTGAGCCACCACCGCGTAACCTCGCAACCTTCTTGACGCCTTTGCCAATTATAGTACTGATCATCTGTCTTGCCATGTAATCCATTATACTCTGCCGGGCTAATATGCTACAATATCAATATGTTTTTGGTGGGTATCTTTCAGTGGTGGTATGGCAGTGGATTGTTGCAAAATATTCAACAAGGTTTTTTGGGGGTTTTGCGAACGGCAGACTTTTTTTCGGTCGGATTGTTATTAAAAACGTTATTTAATCCGTTTCGTCAGATTTCAGCGGCTCCAGTTGGCGGTGCTGCGCCAGTTCAGTTGTCGGCATTTTTCGATAAGTTATTTTCACGCGCGGTTGGCATGGTGGTACGCTCTGTAGTGATAATTGTTGGAATATTGATGATATTACTGAGGGTTTTGTGGACGCTTCTAGGAATTATTCTGTGGCTGGTCTTGCCTCTATTGCCGTTTGCGGGAATTGTGCTGTGGCAAATGGGGGTTTCTATATGAATGTGCAGCCAAAGTTTAATTACGATAGTTTGAGGTCTCAGAAGGCAAGGTTTTCTGTTAGGTTTGGCAATGCTTGGCACGTTGTGGTAATAGCAATTGGTATCATGATGGTGGTGCTTGGGGTGTGGATGCTGATTGAACACGGATCGGTCGGCTGGCTAATGCTGGGCCTAAGCGGTCCGATGGTTATGCTATCTATTTGGTGGGAGAAAGATTTGAAGACGGCGGAGATTAATAAGAATCCGCAGACTATTGATGATGTAATGGCGGCTGACGTTTTAGGTAGGCTACCACGCCGACCAACACCAACGGATATTACTGAAGCGATTACGGGCACTCGAGCTGGACAGTTTTTAGCCTTGCGCCTGGGTTTAACGCCAAACTTTTTGCATAATATTTCTATTGACAATCCAGATCAAACCGAGCAGGTCTGGAAAGCAGCAATTGAGATTTGGCAGAGCACTAAAAGTCCGAAGATTACCAGTGCGGTTTTAGCCGCTGCTATAGTAAAACAGTTGCCGCAGCATGATTCGTTGCTGGCAAATATGAAAATTGATTTTCAGGATATCGAAGAGACTATCAAGTGGTACGAGCGAATAAAGGCGTTAATTGAAGAGCATAACAAAAAGCCGTTACGGACGGGCGGAATTGCTAGAGATTGGTCTTTTGGTTATACGCCACTATTGAGCCGCTTTGCGCAGAATATTAGCGCTAACATTTCCGGGCAGATGCTTACTACAAAGCTGGCGGCGCATGAAAGTGCGCTTGAGCAAATGATGAAAATATTTAGCTCAGGTGGTCGTCAGAATATTGCGTTAATTGGTGCTGATGGCGCTGGGAAAAGTACGGTAGTTTCGGCGTTTGCAGAGATGTTGATTGATGGACATCAGGGCGTTCCTGGGTCGTTGATGTATCAGCAAGTTTTTATGCTTGACGCTTCATCTTTGGTTAGCGTAGCGTCGGGTCGTGGTGAATTGGAAAATCTGGTGACAATGATCTTGAATGAAGCGTTTTTATCAAAGAATGTTATTTTATGCCTGGATAATGCACAGCTATTTTTTGAGGAGGGCATTGGTTCGGTTGATTTGAGTAATGTACTACTGCCAATTTTAGAAGCTGGCAGATTGAGGATGATTTTGACAATGGACGAGCAGCGTTTCTTGCAAATTTCCCAGACTAAACCGCAGTTAGCTCACGCCTTAAATACTATCGCTATTCAGCCGTCGAATGAATCGGAAACTATGAAAATTATGCGTGATCAACTGGTTCTGTTTGAGGCGCAGCATAAAGTTAGGTATATGTATCAAGCTTTGGCGGAGGCTTACCGAGTGGGCGATCGATATGTTCAGGACTTGGTGATGCCGGGTAAGGCGCTAAAAATTTTAGAGGCAGCAGCAAGTTATGCTAGGGGCGGTCTGGTGACAGCGCAATCAGTTGACGATGCAATTGAAAAAACTTTGGGTATAAAAATATCCACAGTGAATACTGGCGACGAGCGTGAGAAATTGCTTAATTTGGAAACGTTGATTCATCGGCGGATGATTAATCAGTCGCGGGCGGTGACGGTTGTTTCCGATGCTATTCGCCGCGCTCGTACTGGCGTTAGAAACCAAAATCGCCCGATTGGCGCTTTCCTGTTCCTCGGTCCGACTGGTGTTGGTAAGACTGAATTATCCAAAGCTTTGGCGGATGTTTATTTTGGCGGCGAAGGTAGTATGATTCGCCTAGACCTTAACGAGTTTGTCCGTCCAGATGATGTAGCGCGGCTGATTGCCGATGGGGCGCGCGACCCAGGTAGCTTGACGGCTCAGGTGCAAAAAAAGCCGTTTTCAGTGGTACTGCTGGATGAGATTGAAAAAGCCCATCCGCAGGTGTTGACGACTTTACTGCAGCTGTTGGACGAAGGTATCCTGCGCGATGAGAATAACCGGGAAATTAGTTTTCGCGATACGATTGTCATCGCTACGTCGAACGCTGGAGCGGATAGGATTCGCGAATATATTGAACGCGGTTACCAGTTGGAACAGTTTGAACAAACGTTTATCAACGAGCTGATTAATGCTAATCTATTCCGGCCGGAGTTTTTGAACCGTTTTGACGAAATTGTCTTATTCCGTCTGCTGAGCAAGGAAGAGCTATTGCAGGTTGTCAATTTGATTTTGGCTGGCGTTAATAAAACCTTGGCGCCGCAAAAAATCCAGGTTGCGGTCGAGGAGGAAGGTAAGAAATTATTGGTTGAAGCTGGTTACGATCCGCGTCTGGGCGCGCGTCCAATGCGTCGTGTTGTCCAGCGAGCAGTTGAGAATACTGTTGCTAAGCAAATGTTAGCTGGTACAGTTGCGCCTGGATCAACTACAATTATTACCACTGAGCAAATTCGCCAGATTTTAAGTAGCCAAACCCCTCAAGCTCCAGTGGTTCCGCCGGCTAGTTAGTTGAGTCTCTTGACGATAGATTTAGCGAACTTTCTGTTAAATGGAGCCACGGCTGCCACAGCTACCGCGCCAACACCTCTTACAGACGCGCGAGCCTTAGCTTTGAAGCGTTCTGTAATGGACAGATTCGGATTTGAAGTGTCAATCTTTGGTGATTCAGACCAGAATGCCAGCCACACAGCCCTGGCCCCAAGTGCTAAGCTCCTCTTTGTATAGCCAGCCAGCGCCTCAGCGAAGCCTGTACGAGCAGTAAAGTTAATGTCATATTGGTCAATCTTGCGATTCTTGCCGGTAGCATGCTCGCGGGATTCTTTAATACAGTGCAGACCTTTGCTTAGATTTTCTGCTGCCCGTTGAGAGTTTTCCTGATTATCATAAGAAGGGTCTGTTACGATACGCTGCAGCTGCAAGGTTCCGAGTGTTGCGATGCTCGCGCCTAGTTCACGTAGCGTGCTGCGATTCTCTCCTTTTTCAGCCAAAGCTTCATGTTGCTCTACTGCTTCAGTAGCCCATTTTTCGGATTCATCGTTGTCACCTTGATGGCGGTAGGCAGCACTTAAATCACGAGCAGCACGGGCTTGTTCGGATAAGTTTGGTGCCAAATTATAAGCCAGAGAGGCTAATACGGCCGCTTGTTCGAAATCTTTCTCGCTTATTGCTTTTAGGACGGCTTCCATTACGCTAGGGAAGTCATTAATAGGCCTTTGTTCGTTAATCTCCATGGTATATCTAACTATATCACTATTTAGCATAAAAGCAAGCAAATAGTAGCTATAATTAAAACCCGTCACAATAACGGGCTAATCTGGTACCCCGCACAGGAATCGAACCTGCAACCTTTGGTACCGGAAACCAACGCTCTATCCAGTTGAGCTAACGGGGCATTTGATGCGCTGATAGGGCAGTGTCTAGTAAAAAAGCGCCAATTAATGGTACACCCGGCAAGATTCGAACTTGCGACCCCTTGGTTCGAAGCCAAGTACTCTAATCCGCTGAGCTACGGGTGCGTACAGAGGTATTATAGCATAGATGGCGACCGAGTAAAATGATATAATATACGCATGGATGTCATGACGAATGTACCATTGAAGCAGTATACGACTATGAAATTAGGCGGTGAAACACGCTATATGGTGGCCGTAGATTCTGACAGCGATGTTGTAACTTCATATCGGAATGCCCGAAAGGAAAATCTGCCTGTCTTCGTGCTGGGTGGCGGCAGTAATGTCATCACGCGCGACGAAACATTTGAGGGAATCGTTCTGTTGAATAAGATTAAGGGGTTTGAGGTTGTTGCCGATAATGACGATACGACAGATATCAAGATTGGTGCGGGCGAAGTTTGGGATGAAGTTGTTGAACGGGCTGTTGGTCTGGGGCTTCAGGGGATTGAGGCTATGTCGGGAATTCCGGGAACTGCCGGTGCTGCACCCGTTCAGAATGTTGGTGCCTACGGACAAGAGATTGCCGACACTTTGGTCAGCTTAGAGGCATATGATTCAAAAACTGATTCAATTGTGACGATTTCTGCTGATGAATGTGATTTCTCTTATCGCAATAGTATTTTTCGTGATAGTCAAAAGGGTCGTTACTGTATTTTAAATATTACTCTAAGATTAAATAAAGCAGAACCGAGGCCGCCATATTACGCTTCGCTACAAAAATATATTGAAGAAAATGACATTCGTGAAGTTAATTTGTCGGTAATTCGTGTGGCGGTGCTTAATATTCGCTCGGAAAAATTGCCAGATCCAGCTGAGATACCTAGCGCAGGTTCTTTTTTCAAGAACGCTTTGATCGAAAAATGGCAACTGGAGCAATTGCAAAAAGAGTATAGTGATGTGCCAAATTATGCTATGTCTGACGGAAGATATAAAGTGCCAACGGGATGGCTGATTGATAAGGCTGGCTTAAAAGGTTTTGCTAGCCATGACATGAGAGTTTATGAAAAAAATGCTTTAGTACTGGTCAATGAGTCCGCGACTGGCTATGACGATTTGGCGGCAATTCGTGAGCAAATTATTCAAACGGTTTATGATAAATTTGGCATAAGAATTGAACAAGAACCGTTGGAGCTTTCTTTGTAATAAGCATAGGCTTTTTTGTAAAACTGCGCTACAATATTGAATATGAATCGTAGGATGGGTGGTTATACGATAGTTGAGTTGGCAATAATTATTGTAGTCGTGTCAATTTTAGCGGGCCTCACCTTTGTTGGTGGTGAAAGATTTTCAAATCTCACTAAAAGAGAAAAACAGCGAGCTAATATTTCCGAGCTATCACTAAAGCTGGAGAGGTATTATAAATATAACAATACAAGCGGCATCGGGCATGAATATCCGTCGTGTGGTGACTTAATTAGGAATTTTTCGTCAATTGTAGGATCCGATTCTTTGAAAAAGGAAATGATAAAGTGTAGCCGTAGCGACTGGGCTGGCGGAAGTAACGGTGAAATATTATATGAAGCCTCAAATATTGATGGACATGACTGCACTAAGCCAGTATCTGGCGCGCCATCTGATATAGTTGCAGCAACTTGCGTCAGGCATAGTATCACGTATAAAGATTTGTCCACTGGGGCAGAAAAAAAGGTGGATAGCATATGGCGCGACTAGTAAATAAAAGCGAGGGGTTTACAATAGTTGAAGTAGCAGTGACGTTGGTTGTTATTGGTATTTTTATGGTTGTCATATTAAGTATGCAAGCTCAGGTCAGTACAATTTCAGTATTGAGTGCGCAGCAAACTAAGGCAAGTTTTCTGGCCTACAATAATATGCGTCGTTACGCGAATGACTCTCCGCCGTCATGGTTTAAGTGTAACACTGGTCCATCTGGTACTAGATATAAAGTGATGGAAATAACGGAGAGTATTGATGGTTTGCCAGGTATGGTGAGGCAGGAGGTGTATGCTTCGGCGCCGTATGGGTGTAAGGATGCTAGTAGTAGTGGCGGCGGCAAGTCTAGCCTAGGCATGCCAGTTAAAGTAGAGTCGATAGTAGAATATGGATTGCCGTCTTCTGGGTCTGGCAGTGGAAGAAAGGTGACACATGCAACATACGCAGCATTCTAAAGAAAATGGATTCACAATAACCGAATTAGTATTAGTAATGGTAATTATTGCTATGGTCGTCGGTGTCTTTAGCCAGATGCTGGTATCGTCAAATCAAAGCGCTTCTATTAGTCGGGCTAGAGTTGATATTAATCGTAATCTTCACAACTCCATGGATGCAATTGAAACTGATGTACGGCAGGCAGTGCGATTTAAGGCCAGTGGCTATGACGGCTATGACACGTTCGCCGTAGACAGGAGTTTTTCTGGAGCTGGACATAGCTGGAGCTACATGAATACACCATACGTCAACGGGACGAATAGGGTCCTGATATTGCTACAATATGCGACCACTATGGGACATGGTGCAGACTCGAGGCAGATTGTCTATCTAAGAACTCCAGGCGGCGACTGTGCAACTAAGAAGACTCAGCAGCCTAAGTATAAAAAAATAATAATATATTTCTTAAATAACGGAGAATTGCATAGGCGTACTATCTATAATGACATGATTGACCCGTATGGACATCCATATTCGGGTTCTGCTGGTAATTATTTCTGTATGAATAATGCAGAGGCTAATAAGTTTAAAGACCGAGCCATGAAGGTTCATCAAGATTCAATTTTAGCAACCGGTGTTTCTGAATTCGAAGTTGAGTATTACGAGGGGAAAACGAAAATCTCTGATCAATATGATGCAGTTAAAAGCTACCCAGGGATACTTGATTCTGCTGATAATGTAGTAGTTACTTTAAAATTACAGTCGCCAAGTAAGCAGATTTCTGAATCACAAACATTAACTATACGAAAGATTAATAACTTATGATGCGAAAAAAAGATGGCTACTCCTTGGTGCTAATCGTGCTTATGAGTACCTTTATATTAGTGGTTTTGGCGGGTGCTATGAGAGTTGTGACGCAGTCATATATCTACTCTCAAGAGGAATATTATTATAAGTTAGCCCAAGAAGCTGGTGAGGCGGGTACAGCATATGCCAACGCCTGTCTGGATGCTAATAACGCAGAGCAATCATGGACTCCAGCTGCCGGCAGTGCAGGCCCGCTTCGCCCGGAAACTGACTGTTTGGGGGCGGTAAAGTTTAGTGGGAATAAATATGTATTTGAAAATGGTAAATTGCGAACAAATTTTGAGGTTGGTAAATTAGAGGCTTCGACTAAAGCGTCAGCACTGTCAGCCGCTACTGCTCAGATTTCCGCTATTGGCAGGACTGAAGTGATGAGCGGCAGTAGAGTAATAAAAACCTATACAGTTATTGTCAAAAAGTCTGTGACCTGGCCGGCTGATATCGACGCAACGCGTACGGTGAGTGGCACTAATCGCACCTGTGCTATCTTGTCAAACAACGTATGGTGTTGGGGTAGTAATAATATGGGTCAATTAGGGGATGGAACTACTGTCAACTCCAATATTCCAGTGAAAGTTCGTTCTATTGGTGACATGAAATATGGAAAGATTATTGATATATTTACAGCACAGCACCACAGTTGCGTTTTAACTCAGCTGGGCAGTAATAAAAAAGTATATTGTTGGGGTGATAATAGGTCTGGGCAACTGGGTAATAGTGATTTTGGGAGTAGCTATTCTGCGGTACCGATTGAGATTAAAGTTGTTGGCTCGGCTGCAATCTCGGATTTTTCTGGAAATAAAATTAGCGCAATTGGAGGGACAGGTGATACTTCGTGTGCTATCGCATCAGGTAAGGTGTACTGTTGGGGCGGAAATGACAGGGGGCAATTGGGCTACGGTAGTCCGGGTAGTCCTGGCCATAGCGCAGCACCAGCGATGATTAATTCTGGCGGACCCAACAGGATTCCTAATAATTATTCCGCCACTAAATTGTCGACTGGTGGATCTCGTTCGCGGACTATGTGTGTTATAACTACCGAAAAAAGGGCTTACTGTTGGGGGCAGGCTAGGTTTGGGCAACTGGGTGTTGGTCCAATAGCTAGCGATAATTATAGTCTAGCTACTCGAGTTAAGGGGTTGGAAGATGTGATTGATATATCTCAGGATGGATATTGGTGGACAAAAGATCCTGATTACGTAACTCACACCTGCGCTATCGCTAATGCGGGTAGGGTGTATTGCTGGGGTGGTGCTGGGCTTGGGCAATCTGGATCTCCGGGGGGCGGCAATCCTAGAAAGCATCTTCAGCCGGCGGAAGTCCATGGCTTACCTGGAACGGCTCTGCAGGTTGAGGCTGGTATTTCTCATTCTTGCGCCTTAATGAATAATGGCGGAAAAAGGGAAGTGTATTGCTGGGGAAATAATGAGATGGGGCAATTGGGGGCAAACAAGGAATATGAGAATCCCCCCAACGGAATTAGATGGACATATAAACCTATTAAAATTGAGGAGGGACTGCCCGCAGGAGAGAGGATCGTTAGAATGTCGGCTGGAGCGAACCGCGGTTGTGCGATTATGACAAATAAACGGTCTTATTGCTGGGGATTGAATGATAATGGACAGATTGGTGACGGAACCAATATAAACAGGATTAGTCCGACAGAGTCATTATTCCTTCGTCCGGTCCAAAATCGATACGTATATTAAAAACGCTTGCGCTTTTAAATACGTTGTAGTATTATCAAATTACAAATCAAACTAACACAATTTAGGGGGCACATTATCGTGACTACAAAGAATATTAAAAATCAAGGTTTTACGCTCGTTGAGCTTTTGATTGTTATCGTGATCATCGCGATTTTGACAGTTGTTTCTTTGGTTGCATACAACGGTTTGCAGAACCAGGCAAAGACATCAGCTGCCAAATCAACAGTTGATTCAGTTGCTAAGAAGGCTGAACTATATAACACTGAAGAGGGCAAGTATCCAGAGGATATTACAAAGTTGACTAGCGCAGATACAAAGAAGTCTTACTACATTGCTTCGGCCAATGTTACTGAATTAGGTACTGGTACTTTTGGTTCAAGCACGCCAACCACAACAGTTAAATACACTAAGTGTGGTACCGGCGATCCAACGGGTGCAAAGATTGAGTACTACGACTACAGTAAGAATACTGTTGAGACTCGCATAGTTGGTACTGGCTGTTAATCAGTCATATGCCAATAATAAAACTCCGGTCATAGTACCGGAGTTTTATTATGTTTTAGGAATTAAATGGCGCTTAATGTTTGGCAGAAATGTTTGACTTCTTGGTGGAGCTTGTCTAGCTTTTCTTCATTGCCACGATGATTGATTGCCTGCTTCATCCATTCAGCTATTTTTTCCATATCCGCCTCTTTGGCTCCGCGTGTGGTAATGGCAGGAGTCCCCAGGCGAATGCCGCTTGGTCGAAAGCGTGTCAAGCTGTCATTTGGTATGGCGTTGGCATTTAGGGTTAGGCCTATCTTATCCATAGCAATTTCTGCCTCCTTGCCGTCAATTCCAAAACTGCTGTAGACATCCGCCAAAATAAGATGGTTGCTAGTACCTCCAGTAATCAGTTTAAAATCTCGTTTTTGCAGCTCTTCTGCTAGTTTTTTTGCGTTCTTAACAATTTGCTCAGCGTAATCTTTGAATTCTGGCTGCAGCGCCTCACCAAACGCCACAGCTTTAGCAGCGATGGTGTGCATATGTGGGCCGCCTTGTGTGCCGGGAAATACAGCTCTATCAATCAACGTCGGTAGATTCTTGAGAGTTTTTTCTGGCTTTTTCAGTGGGTTACCGACAATGCCACGGCTGAGGATTAAACCACCACGTGGACCGCGTAAGGTTTTATGTGTGGTGGTGGTAATAACATGAAAACCATAGTCGAATGGATTTTTAGCAACGCCGCCGACAATCAGCCCGGCAATGTGACTCATATCCGCCATCAGCATGGCGCCAATCTCATTACCAATTTCGGCGAATTTTCCGTAGTCTAATTCTCGGGGGTACGCTGAAAAGCCAGCTAAGATAATTTTTGGTTTATGCTTTAATGCTAGTTGTCGAATCTCTTCATAATCAATTTCACCAGTTTCCACATCCTTAATGCCGTAGCGAATGAAATTATACTCGCGTGCACTACGAGTTACGGACGCGCCGTGCGTCAAGTGTCCGCCGTGCGCCAAATCCATCGCCAGAATGGTATCGCCCGGCTCACACCACGCGTAATAGACGGCTTCGTTGGCCTGGGCTCCAGAATGTGGCTGAACATTAGCGTGGTCAGCTCCGAATAATTGCTTGGCGCGGTCGATTGCAATTTGTTCAATTTGGTCAGTGTTTTCTTGTCCACCGTAATAGCGGCGTCCAGGATAGCCCTCGGAGTATTTGTTGGTAAAAACGCTACCTAGCGCTTTCAGAACGTCTGATGACACATAATTCTCACTAGGAATTAATTCCAGTCCGTCTGTTTGGCGGATTTTTTCTGCTTTTATAAGTTGTTCAATTTGCTTATCTTTCATGTGTGCGCCTCCAATGATATTATTATATCATTGCCTATATATATCATTAGTGATATAATCTACGCATGATAAAAGATAAGTATCTTCAAAAAATCGGTAATTTAATTGCTGAAAATCGCCAAAAGCAAGGGTTAACGCAGACGCAGTTGGCTGAAGCAATTGGTACATCTCAGAGTGCCATTAATCGTATTGAAAACGGTGGTCAGAATATTAGCATTGAAATGATTGCTCGTATTAGTGAAGTACTTAATAATAATATCGTGACTGTAAATCATTCTGGAAAAATGAATTTTAGAGTGTCTGGCGGCAAAAAATTGTCTGGTGAGATACGGGTTAAGACGAGTAAAAATGCTGCAGTGGGATTACTCTGTGCCAGCTTGCTGAATAAGGGTAAGACCACCCTCAGGAAGGTGGCGCGAATTGAGGAAGTTAATCGGATTATTGAGGTTCTAAATTCAATTGGCGTTAAAACTCGCTGGTTGAACGGTAGTGATTTGGAGATTATTCCCCCTGCTAGGCTAAAGCTGGAGGATATGGATATTGCCGCTGCTAAGCGTACGCGTACGGTGATTATGTTCCTAGGTCCACTACTTTACCAATACGAGGACTTTAAGCTGCCATTTGCGGGCGGCTGTAACTTGGGTAAGCGCACAGTGGAGCCTCACTTGAGCGGGTTAAGGCATTTTGGCATGAGTGTAACGGCAGAAACTGATTATTATCATGCAAAAACTAATGTCCATTCTGGCGATCGGACGATTCTTCTAACGGAGCGTGGTGATACAGTAACTGAAAATATTATTATGGCGGCAGCGCTTTCTCCAGATACGACTATCATTCGCAATGCTAGCCCAAATTACATGGTTCAGGATGTTTGCTTCTTCTTAAAGAAGCTGGGTGTAAAAATAGAGGGAATTGGCACGACGACTCTAAAAATTACAGGACGTAAACGAATTAGCAAAAACTTGGATTATTATCCAAGTGAAGATCCAATTGAGGCGATGAGTTTTATTGCGGCTGGCGTGGTGACAGATTCAGAAATTACTATTCGTCGTGCACCAATTGAGTTTTTGGAAATTGAGTTAGCCACGTTAGCAGAGATGGGTCTTAAATTTGAGCTGAGCGAGGAATATCTGGCCGACAATGGGCAGACTCGTTTGGTGGACATTATGCTGCATCGCTCCAAGCTCCAGGCCGCTAAAGACAAGTTGCATGCTTTACCATTTCCTGGAATTAATATGGATAATCTACCATTTCTGGGGCTTATTGCAACGGTTGCTAAAGGTCGCACACTGGTGCACGATTGGAGCTATGAAAACCGAGCAATTTATTTCACCGAGCTAAGTAAGCTAAATGCGCAAATTGAGCTAGTCGATCCGCACCGTGTTTATATCACCGGCCCAACAAAATGGAAGCCTGCTGATGTTGTTGCTCCGCCGGCGCTTCGTCCGTCTGTTGTTATATTGCTTGCAATGCTGGCGGCGCCAGGTGTGTCCATTCTAAGGGACGTATATTCAATTAACCGCGGCTACGAAGAGTTGGCTACTCGCTTAAATTCTTTGGGCGCTGAAATTGAAGTAGTTATTGAATAACAATTCGCTTAATAGAGGGTCCTTTTTTAGGCTGAGCTTGCGCTTTGGGAAATATAAATTTTAGATAGTCCTTCATCATCCTGGCGCCAGAAATTATTGGCAAATAATTATTTAACTGGTTACGTATGTGTTTTTCCAGCAGCTGATCATTTCTCGCTATGGCTGCAGCCTTATGCATATTAACGTATAGCGATGAAACCTCAGCCTCATAATTTTTACCAGACACTTCCAGGCAGGCGATTGGTTGAATATCTGCTACGCCGCCATCGTTCGTGGAAATAAGTATTTTTAGGTTAGCAATGTCTTTTTCCCATGATGTCCCGCAGGCCTCTAGCCCAACAATAGGTATGTTTATGGCGATGTCAGATCCGATTGCTAAGGCTCGTCCTAATTCTTCGTCGTAATCTTGGATGTAATGAACTCGCTCACGCAGAACTGGGTCTTGATCAATTAACTTTAGGACCTCTAATAGTTTTTGGTACATGGTCACGTCGCCCTGGTGGACTTTTCCCGTCAGTATGTAGTGTGCGTTGTGATTGATGAGGACCTGCCGTAGTGCGTCGGGATTTTCGAATGGCATGTAGGGTCGTTTATAATTGGCGAATCGTCGCTTAAAATCAAATAATATTGCATTTTCTGGAATCTGGATGGATTTGTTGTATTGATCCTGGCGTTTTAATAAAACTCGATTGAGCTCTTTACGTCCCAGCTTTTTTAGATATCTTATATCGGCACTGTGAATGAGATTCAGTCTCTGAGAAAAATCATCTGTAGGTAGGCCAAATTTATCTATGATATTGTTATTATGATATGTCTGAAGAATTTCTGGTAGCGTCCATGTTTCCAGGTCGATGCCATTGGTGATGGCGTGAAATTTGACCTTGTCGTTGTTGCGGTCGCGGAAATTTGCCACGCAGGCGTGTAGTTTACTGACGCCATTTTTGGCTTCGGTCAGCTCAATTGCCAGCAAGTTCGGCCGCAGACGGTCGTTACGAAATTGCTCCATTAGCCAGCAGCGCACGGCGTTGCTTTTGAGATTTGGCAGCACTAATTTTTCAAATTGCGAGCGGTGAAATTCTGGTTCAGCGGCCTGGAGCAGGGTGTGGTTGGTGTAGAGCGTGTGTTTGCGTACGTAAACGATTGCTTCGTACAGGTTCATGCCGTTAGCGCACAGCTCGTCCAGTCGAGCCAATGCTGCAAAAATGGTTGCGGTTTCGTTGAGCTGGATGACGGCTGGTTTGATGCCGAGCAGCTTTAGGGCTTTATAGCCGCCAAACCCGAGCGCGACTTCTTGGTATAGCCGGTGGTCACCTGAGCCTTCACCTTCGTACAATTGTCCAAAGTTTGGCTCTGAGATGGTAACAAATTGCGTTGAGCCAAGCGTCTTTTTGAAAATACTCAAACTAGCATCAGGAAACCCACGTGAGCTAATGGACACGTCGTCAATGTACTCAAAACCATAGTCTTGCGGTGAGACAGTATCTGAAAATTCTTCCTGCTCTAAGTTAGTAATTTTTTGGTGTGACTCACTACGGTAAAATGGCGTAACCACCACAAATGGCACGTCTAATTTTTCAGCCACTCGCCGCGTGTCCGCTGCCAGTACACCCAAGCCACCGCCACCCTTGATGCCGTTGGCTTTGTCATAAATCTCCATCGTCCAGTAGATGTATGGCCTGGAGCCAGATAGTTGATGAGTCAGGTTACTACGCTCAATGATGTCATAAAATTCAGAGACATCTTCGATGTCGTGTGGCCGGTATTTTGGTTTTTCTGTGTAAAAATATGGATCCATGATGCCCTTTATGGATGGGAATTATCGTAAATTTGGTGCGGGTGCGGAGAATCGAACTCCGATCTCAAGTTTGGAAAACTTGCATACTAACCGCTGTACTACACCCGCAAGCTTGTACCATTGTAGCAGAAAGATGCTATAATGTGAATACGCCCTGATAGCTCAGCTGGATAGAGCAGAGGACTTCTAAGCCTAAGGTCGTAGGTTCGAATCCTACTCGGGGCGCCATTTCATATAACAATAGGGGGTATATGGATGCAAGTCGGAAACCGCAAATGACGCGGGAAATGATAATGAGATTATCTGGTCCCAGGAATGGGTCAAATGATGGATTTAAAGCGTATGGTTTGACGGAGCGGAGCTTAAAAGTTAATCGTCAAACGAATTTAGATCGGCGATATGTCAAAAACTACCGAGCCTCTATGGTGGCTAATAGTTCGGCTGGCATAAGGCGGTTTGGTGCAGAAATAGGGGCGGCATCTGGATCTGGCGCGAATAATAGTAGTCCAAGTCTAGCTGGCGGAAATCGTCAGATTAATAGTACTACCCCGGGAAGGGGCAGTGGCGAATCTTTGGCAAATTCTCGCCAATCATTTAATGCGGCAAGTTCGCAGACGGTTTTTCGTGAGCCGCCTTCCCGTCGGTATAACCCATATGGATAAGGCAATATTTTGTAGCTTATTGTTTATTTGATGTAATTACAGAACTAATTATTTTTAGCAAGGCTTCAAACTCTGTAAAGCCTGCTGCAGTATTGAAATGTCCACCATTTGCTATGGAGATTACATCGCCGTCTATAATATCTGCAAATGACTCAAGAATATCGAGAGGAATGTACGGGTCATCAGGAGAGAGGAAACAATATGTATCACCGAGTAAATTAGGGGCGGCAATTGATTTATCAAAATACATAGGCTTATTTAACTGGTCCATTGTCCTGTTGCCGCTAATGAAATTATTATACCCAGCCACCGAAATAAACCCTCGTACTTTTAAGCGTTGCGTAAATACGTATTTTACAAAAAATGTACATCCTGCGCTATGTGCTACTACTATACTGTGTGGTCCTAATAGCCCTGATTTATTATATCCTTTCAGGATATAAGACCAGGTTTCGAAATCTTGCCCTTCGGGACTAGGAAGAGACAATACATAGCTGGGGATATTAATTTCCGAAAGACTTTTGTGAAGCCAAGAGAACCAGTTCTCGTAAGGATGACCAAAAGTTCCGGGCAATATAAATACGTTAGTCATGAATCAAATTTCTCGTAAGCTGCTCGTTGCTGGAGACTAAGTCAAGGATGTATAACAACTACAATACGGTTTAATATGATCAAAATTTGGAGGGCCAGGAGGGGCTCGAACCCTCGACACCCTGCTTAAGAGGCAGGTGCTCTAACCAGCTGAGCTACTGGCCCACGATTTCATTATACAACAATCGATAAAAATGTCTACTATTTTACCGTAAAAATAATTTTTGGTACTAGCAAATTGCTGTAAGGCTTGGGGCGAATGATGGGGTTCGAACCCACGGCCTCCGGAGCCACAATCCAGCGCTCTAACCAGCTGAGCTACATCCGCCATAGACCAAGCTTTTTGAATTATAGCACATACTATATCTGTACTCAAGATAGTAAAATTGCTATACTTAAGCTAATGAAAGAGCTAAATGGTTCAGAATTAGCCGGCTTTATTAAGGAGCGGCAAGCAAAGCAGGTGCGTGCCTTGAGGCAAGCTTGGCATATTCAACCGCGCCTGGCAATTGTGACGGACACTGAGAATCCCGTTATTGAAACTTACATGCGTTTGAAGCAGCGATACGGTGCGGATATTTTGATTGATGTGGAAATCCATCGGGCGGAGGCGGGTCAGGTTTTAGGTGTGATTGACGCATTAAATAATCGTGATGACGTTCAGGGGATAATTTTACAACTGCCAATTAGTAATCCTCAACAAACCGAGGAACTGCTGGAGAGTATTCGGATAGATAAAGACGTTGATGGTCTGCGTCAGCGGACGGATTTTCAGGCGGCCACACCAACGGCTATTAATTGGCTATTGGCTGGCTATGGCATTGATCTTAAGGGTAAAAAAGTTGCAATTGTTGGTCGAGGTCGTCTGGTCGGGGCTCCCTTAGAGAAAATGTGGCTGAAATCTGGTATTGACGCTACAGTGTTTGAAAAGGGAGATGATTTATCGCAGTTGATTAACTATGACGTTGTTGTGTCGGCGACTGGTGTACCGGGTCTAATTACTAATCAGATGGTTAAGCCAAAAGCGGTGGTTGTTGATGCGGGTACGGCTTCGGAAGATGGGAAAATAGTGGGTGACGTGTCAGATGAAGTGCGATTGCGTGAAGATGTTTTGATAACTCCGAAAAAAGGTGGCGTTGGCCCGCTGACAGTATCGGCTCTGTTTGATAATTTAATTACGGCGTGTTTAAAGATTGCTAATCAGGCTAAAGATTAGGAAGTAGTCTTTATAGCAGATTTAACTTGCTCAGCGACTTGGCGCGGCGTAAGGTTGGCTTTTACGATATAGCTGTGTATGCCTAGTTTTTTCAATTCGCGCGGTGCCTCTTCTTCGCCCAAATTAGTCAGGACAATAACAGGAATAGTTTTTCCCCAATCCTTAGACCTAATGTGCTTTAATGCTTCTGTGCCATCCATCTCTGGCATTTGTAAATCCAGCAGAATAATATCTGGTTGGAATTTTTCGACAACTTCTACACCAATTTGGCCATTAGCCGCCAGGCGGACTTCAAATCCATCTGACTCAAATTTCATTCGGTACATCTGGCTGATGGTTGGGTCGTCTTCAATGATGGCAATTTTTATCATGCTCTAAGTATAGCATAATAATTATGGTATAATTTTTGACATGGAAAAATTTGGGAATAATTGTGGCGGTCGCGAGCTTGTTGATGGGTCTGACGTCGAAGCTAATGAAAAATTAAATGGAGAAATTGCAGACCTCAGAGCTCAAGGATATGAGGTTCGGGTGGGTGAAAATAATGATCCTGCATATAAGAATCCAGAGAAGATTGAAAAAGTATATAGCTATCTGGAAAGAGGCGGAAGAGAATTAAAGGATGTTCGTAAAGATATTATTCATATAAATTTGGCAGCGGCAGCGCTTGCGAGTGTCCTAGAAAAGATTCCTTTTGTAAGAGAAAATAAATGGGGCAATGTTATAGATGCTTATCTGGAGATTTTTCGTGATAAATTTCTATACGGTAAAGATCAAACTGATTCGCAGCCGTGGCATAAGCAGCGAGGTTTTGCACTGACATTTTTGACAATTTCTGAAGCTGAGGATTTGAGCGTTTTTGATGAAAATGGTGAAATATTGTCAGAAGGTAAATATCCAACTATGAGCGGTCCGCTGGATGAGTCGGTATTTGATGAGAAGATTAATGGCTTACCGCTGACAGAAGTTATGATTCAAGATAAAGTCAACAACGGTGTGGATAAGGCGACGGCTATTGAAGAAGTGGAGAAGAGAATTAGTGAAGTTCGAGAATTTATCCAAGCGCCAGTGACGGAGAAGTTCTCTAATATTATTCGACATTGTGCAGATTCGCTTGGTATTCGTGAGCGAGTAAAAACAGTAAATGATTTGTCAATTAACCACTTAAAGAGTGTTTCAGAAAAGGAAAATCGCCCAATAAGTGACATGCTGATGATGAGTTTTGGTTGTGGAACGGGATTGGCGACTTTGAAGATGCTGAAAAAACTTAAGGATGAAACGGGTGAGGCGCCAACGGTTATCCTGCTAGACCAAGATCCGTTGTCTCTAGCGGCGGCGCAGAGCTTGGCTAAGAAATGGAATTTGGAAGATAAGATCGAAATTCATTGCGAGCGATTATTCAACAAGCTTGGCAAACCTTTGAGTTTGGAGGGAGTTTTGGGTAATCGTAAACTAGATATTGCGGAAGATTCTGGCTTGCGAGAATATTTGCCAGACGGTGTTTATAAACAATTAACGCGAGAATCGCTGAAGTTCTTGCGAACTGGCGGGTTGATGATTACTGGCAATATGAACGTAAATCGCCCACAAAAAGAATTTTTGCATGGACTGATGGGGTGGGTTCCAAAAGTTAGGATGCGTTCAATTAAAGAAGGCTTTAAATTACTTCAAAAATCTGGCATACCAAAAGAGTCTATTGAAGCTACGGTTACCGCGAGCGGCGTTTACACAGTTTTTGCGATTAAAACATAGAATAAAATGCTATAATAAGCATTAGCATGATGTCTCGAGCATTAGTACTGGGTATGGTTGCGCTAATGGCGCTAATTTTAGGCATGCTAGTGCTTAAAAAATCTAAACGCCATTACGATACTAAACAGTGGTTTTTCTTAGTCTGTTTATGCTTGGCTGTGTGGTCGGCTGGACTAGAGATGTTTTCTTTGGCGGATAATGGAGCGGCACTAGACATTGCCTCGCGGTGGTTTTATGTTGCTTCGGCGGTTTTCTGTCCAGCGTTGGCTATCTTTACCGCTAAGTCATTCCTTCCTCTAACGAAGTCCGTAAGGAGTTTTATCTTTATATCTAGTTCGTTATTTATAGTATTGTCTATATATATTATTTTGGCGCCTGAGTTTATTATTAACGCATCAGAGATTACGACACCAGTAGATTTTTCACAAATTCCTATTAATGCTATCAATTATATAGTTTTTGCTACTTTTTTCTCAGTATTTTTCTTAGTTGTTATGTGGTTTGGTTATGTTGCCTGGCGGAAGTCTGATAATATTCGCCGTAAGCAAGTGGCGATTTACATGACCGGCTTGTTGGTATCTAGTATACCTGGGTTTGTAGTTGACTTATTGTTGCCAGCTCTTGGCGATTATAGATACGTGTGGGTTGGACCGGTGGCAATTATCCTATTTCTGTTTGCAATTATGTATAGCATCGTAAAATATAGATTAATGGACGTAAAAACGGCAGTGGCTCGCAGCGTTTCATACATGCTACTACTAATCGCGCTAGCTGTCGTTTACATAATCTCTGCTTATGTGATTTCGATTGTTATTTTCCAGCGGACCTTGACAATTGATAGTCGTTTGAATTTCATGAACATGGTTCTAGCTATACTTTTGGCGTTCTTATATCAGCCCATTAAGAGGTTCTTTAATAAGTTGACGGATAGGGTTTTTTATTATGGTGAGTATGACGCTGATACTTTTGCGCGTGAGATTAGTAAGATATTAACTTACACGGCAGACCTACAGCTCCTGACGCGGCGGGTCGGCAATTATATAGCAAGTTCATTGAAAGCGGAGAAAGTGGCGTTTTGTATTCCAGAAAAGGGAATTTATGGTCGAACTGGTCGGCGGCGCTTGTCGGTTGTTGAGGAGGACGTGCGTAGGATTATGGACTATTACTATAAATATTGCAGTTTTCCAGAGGTTATATTAGCGAATCAAGTTAAGGACCCAGAGCTAAAAAAACTCTTAGATATTCATCGTACAAAAATTGTCATACCTCTTTTACATCAAAATCAAGAAACAGGAATTTTATTTTTAGGGGAGCATAAGAGCTTGGGCTATAGCTCTCGGGATATTGAAATGTTGGAATCAATTGCTGGTGAGCTGGCAGTGTCAATACGCAACTCTCTTTCAATGGAAGAAATAAGTGAGCTAAATAAAAGTTTGCAGCGTAGAATTGATGAGGCGACGAAAGAGTTGAGATTTAGTAATCGCCAGCTTCAGCGGCTGGATGAAGCGAAAAATGAGTTTATTTCTATGGCATCGCACCAGCTAAGAACGCCACTGACTAGCATTAAAGGTTACTTGGATATGATGCTGGAAGGGGATTTGGGAAAAATATCGCCAACTCAGCGAGCGGTTCTTAGAGAAGCGTTTTCTTCTAGTGAACGAATGGTACGGTTAATTAATGACTTTCTTAATGTGTCGCGGCTTCAGACTGGAAAGTTTACCATTGATAAACAGAGTGTGGATATCGCACAGATTCTTCGTGATGAAGTCTCATTGCTTAAGGTTGTGGCAGATCAGCGCTCGGTCGAGATGGTATTAAAGGTTGATAAAAAGATACCTTCGTTGGCGGTTGATTCTGAGAAGATTCGTCAAGTTATGCTGAATATGATTGACAATGCTATTTATTATTCAAACCCACACAAAAAGGTGGTGATTACTTTAAAGAGTAGTGGTAAAATGATTGAATTTTCAGTAAAGGACTCGGGAATTGGTGTGCCAAAGTCGGAGCAAGCAAATCTATTTGGCAAGTTTTTCCGTGGTACTAATGCTAAGAAACGACGACCTGATGGTACAGGTGTCGGGTTATTCTTGGCGAAGAAAGTTATTTTGTCACATGATGGGGAAATGATTTTTGAATCAGAAGAAGGAAAGGGCAGTACCTTCGGATTTAGACTGCCGGTTCGTTAGCGAAATAGACTGACGATTCCAGAAACAGTAATCACAATTGCAATAACAATTAGCAAGGTTATGCCAACTATGTGGATAATCTTCTTTCGGTCAAATATCCATTGAGATAATTTGGAGCGATTTGTTGCTGTGATACGTGTTATTTTTGGTCGTTGAACTGTAGCGTCTGCGCCAGAATATTTTTTATTGCGTTTCTTCTTCTGTTTTACCATAGACTTATTATACATTAAAGCATCACTATCCAATAAGAGCAGGGCGACTGGCTCTGGGCGAATTACAGACAACTGGCCAACTGTTCGCTTGACTATAGACATTTTTACAATAATTTGCTATGATATCTGAAGTCGTGGCCTTATCGTCTAACGGTTAGGACACCAGGTTTTCATCCTGGCAATCCGGGTTCGATTCCCGGTAAGGTCACCATAAAGAATGTTTGGAATAGCTCGCTTGTTGTGGCGAGTTTTTTCATTGTCGCTTCGTAGTTTCTTTGGCGGCGAATTCATCGTCAGCCCGAGACATCATTTCAGAATAGGCTTCAAGTATGTCGCTCTCTTTATATTTCGGTTTATGTGAGCGCCCAATTGCATACCAGATTGTTACGGGTATCAGCAGGATGGTGTTTATGCAATATATCGTAATTGCAGTTTCTATAGACCCAACGATATTTACAAATACTCCAGTATAGAATAAAAAGAAAATAATTACAGTAGTTGATCCGAAAATAAAGAACAAAATTTTTGAAATAATATATTTATCTATTTCTGGCACAATATTTATATTCTAACATTAAGAAAATGGGTAAGCTAGTTTTGATTAACACAAATCTTGACATTAAATAAGTATTACAAGTCTCCTTGGCGCCATTTTCCATCACTGTTATTTCGTGATATAATTTTAAAAATGAGTGATAATATATTTAAACGAACAAAAATATTAGCAACAATTGGGCCAGCAACATTTAGCCAAGAAAAGGTCTATCAGCTACTTGACGCTGGCGTTAATGGTATTCGCATGAATTTTAGTCACGGTGCGAATGAAGAGCGAATTGAGCAAATCAACTGGGTACGTACTGCCAGCGAGCAGCTAGGTAAGCCAGTAGCAATCCTACAAGATTTGCAAGGCCCGAAAATTCGCTTAGGCGTCTTAAAGGATAATATGTTGAACGTTAAGGCTGGTGATATGCTAGTTTTGGATTCGGAAATTACCGAGCACGACGGCAGCTTTAACCTGCCAGTACAGTACAATTTGGCAGAAAAGATGAAGGTTGATGAACCGCTTTATATGTTTGACGGTAAAATTAAGACGATTGTGCGTGAAATTGTTAGTCCAACTGCAATTCGTGTTGAGGTTCAGAATGACGGCTTTTTGATGAGCCGCAAGGGTCTTAACTTGCCGGATACTGATTTTGGCGGTGATATTTTAACCCCGAAAGATATTGCCGATTTGGAATGGGCTGCAAGCCAGGACTTTGACTACGTGGCTCTGAGCTTCGTGCAGAAAGCCGATGACATTATCGATTTGCGCCGTCGGCTGGTAGAGCTAGGCTCAACTGCTGATATTATTGCTAAGATTGAAACCAAGTCCGCTGTTGATCCAGAGAACTTGGAAGAAATTGTTAAGGCTAGTGACGGTGTAATGGTGGCGCGCGGTGACTTGGCGGTGGAGGCTGGTGCGGAAATAGTGCCAGTTATGCAGCGTCGGATTATCGCTCTGTGTCGTAAATATTGTAAGTTGGTTATTGTTGCCACGCAAATGATGGGTAGCATGGTTGATAATCCAGAACCAAGCCGCGCCGAAGTAAGCGACGTGGCGAATGCTGTTATTCAGGGTGCAGACGTAGTGATGCTATCTGATGAAACTGCCAATGGTAAATATCCTATTGAAACCGTCCAAGCAATGCGAAAGACAATTATTTACACCCAAGAACATAGCGAAGTTATGTTGGTAGAAAAGGCTGAAATGCGCGAGAAGACTGACGCAATTCTAAGCTACACAGCAGCGCAATTAGCAAGAAGAATTAAAGCACGAGCTATTATCGCAGAGACTAATACCGGAGCAACTGCCGCAAATGTTGGTGCATATCGTCCTAACCTACCAATTGTTTGTGTGACTGAAAATGTTAAAACTGCACAAAAGTTAGCGTTAAGTTACGCCTCTCGTCCTTATGTTCGACCAAACAATACGGACGCAGCCATTAAGCTGGCTGAAGAGCTGAAGCAGGAAGGCTATTTTGGCAAAGACCCAGTTACGGTTGTGTTGGTTAGTGGTCACCACCCAGAGCCAGGCCGAACTGACAATATCCAAGTTAAAACATTGTCATAAGGAAAAATTGGGTGGGCAGAAAATTTCCAAAGCAAACAATTCGCGATGTTGATTTACGCGGTAAGACTATTCTTCTGCGATCGGATTATAACGTTCCACTAACAAAGCGCGGTCAAATTTCTGATGACCTAAGAATTCGTGCTTCTCTGCCCACCCTGCGCTATCTTCTGGAGCAGAATTGTAAGATTATTATCATGTCTCATTTGGGGCGGCCAAAGGGTAGGGATCCTAAACTTAGCTTGAAGGTTGTAGCGGATCATCTGTCTAAATTGCTGGGTCGTCCGGTAAAATTATTGGATGATTGCGTAGGCGAATCAGTTCGCCAGACTGTCCGCCGTGCGCCACGAGGCAGTGTCCTTATGCTGGAAAATCTGCGCTTTTATGATGAAGAAGAGGCGGATGATTTGGTGTTTGCTAAGTCAATTCAGCGAGCAGTCCGGGCGGATTATTTTGTGCAGGATGGATTTGCGGTGGCGCATCGAGCGCACGCGAGCACGCATGCCATTTCTCTTTGCGTGCCAGGGTTAGCAGGTTTATTGCTCGAGAAAGAATACATAACGATAACTAAAGCGATGAGTAGTCCTAAGCATCCGCTGGTGGCAATTATCGGCGGTGCAAAAGTAAGCGACAAAATTTCTCTGATAAAGCGCTTGATAAAAAAAGCTGACCGAATTTTAATAGGCGGCGCAATGTCAAATACGTTTCTTCATTGTCGTGGTGTAAATATTGGCAAGAGCGTTTTTGAGTCGGGAATGGAGAAGATTGTATCGGAAATCTATGACCTGGCAGCCGCTAAAGTTGGTGCCGAGAATGTCGATAATTTTTTGGTTTTACCAGTGGATGTGGCGGTGGCGCCGGAGATTTCTAAAGATTGTCACAGACGAGAAGTTAGTGTTGGTCACATAAAAGATGATGATATTGCACTTGATATTGGCAGTCAGACGATTGAGACTTTTACAAAAATATTAGCGGACGCCAAAACTGTTATTTGGAATGGGCCGCTGGGATATGCAGAAATTGATAATTTTGCGATTGGTTCAGCGCGAGCTGCCCTAGCGATTGCCCAGAATAATGAGGCGACTTCAATTGTTGGTGGCGGGGATACGGCAGATTTTATATTGAAGTGGGATGGTCATGATGGGGCTAGCTTCACGCACGTTTCCACTGGTGGCGGTGCTGGTATGGCCTTGATGGCTGGTAAAAAATTGCCCGGAATTGAAAGTTTACTAGACTCATACGGCATGAGGTGATAAACTAAGCATAAGGATTATCTCATGAGAAAAAAGTTAATCATCGGTAACTGGAAAATGAACTTCAATATGCATGAGGCAAGCTTATATTTGCATAAGCTAATGAATACGCTGCCGTCTCATCGGGATGTTGAAGTGGTATTGGCGCCTACGATTTTGACGCTGCAGAGTTTAAGTTTGCAGGTCAATCGGCGGATTGCTAAATTGGCAGCCCAAAACTGCTATTGGCGAGACTCCGGGGCTTACACTGGCGAGACTCCGGTGGCACATCTTCGAGGAATTGCTGATTATGTTCTAATTGGACATTCAGAAAGACGATATATTTTTATTGAGAGCGAGAAGGATATCCGGTTGAAAGTCCAGGCGGCGATTCGTAATCGTATACGTCCAGTCCTGTGTATTGGCGAGACTATTCAAGAGCGAACGCTTGGCGAGACAAAAGATGTTTTAGCGGATCAGCTTACTAGTGGCTTGGCAAATATCACAGCGGAAGAGCTTAGTGAAGTGGTTGTGGCTTATGAGCCGGTTTGGGCAATTGGTACTGGTGATAATGCTAAGGCTATTGATGTAAAAAAAGCTGCACAAATGATTCGGCGGCACATTGCCCATCTGTACGGTAAAAAGGCGGCAGAATCAGTACGTATTTTGTACGGAGGCAGTATTACACCAGCGAGCGCCGCAGACTACTTGGCGATTGACGAACTTGATGGTTTATTAGTGGGGGCGGCAAGCTTAGACGCATATCAATTTAAGGAGATAATTTCAAAGGCGCATAAAGGTTAAAAATAGGGGGCATATGACAGATATTGATTTTGATGAGTTGGATAGAGCGGTTAATTCTCTAATGAGTAAGCAGCAAGAAAAGAATTCAGTGGATGCCGAAGTAAAGCATGAAGTCGAAACACCTTCTGTGGAGGAGAAAAAAACCATAGAAACTAGTACTGTTGGCTCAAGTTTTGCGCCGCCAGTTACGCCTTTTGCTCCTGCTTTAGACGCTCCTTCTCCTAACTCAACCACTTCAGCGTCAAGTGTCGAGTCTAAAACAGAACAGCAATCTCCTCAGTATAGCCTGGTTGAAAAACCTGAGATCATTCCTGCACCCGCCGCTACTGTTGCGCCTAGTAGCACACTTGATCAAACCCCAGATTCGACGCCAAAAGAAAATAAAACCTCCCCAGTAATTACCAGGCGCCCGACGGGCCGATTCATGGATGTCGTTCGTCCGTCATCAGTTAATACTGCTCAGAAGTCGGTGTCATCGGCGCCATCTCGAACTGGCGTATCAATTCAGCCTTCAGCTGATTTGGTGGATGTAGTTAATATGACAGGTAAAACTTCACCGATTGAGGAGGAGCTGTCGGCTGTAGATAATCAGCTTGATAGTTTAGACGATGCTCCTGATTTGAAGGATATACAGAATGAGTCAGCCTTTGCGGCGATAGAAGACGCTCCTGTCGAAGAGCTGTCATTGACCGATAAGATAGCGCAGTCATTGTCTGAAAGTAATGATTCTATAGCTTCTCCAGCACCCGAACCGTTAGAGTCTCCATTTATTGCTAATGTTGAAGTTGAGAAGCGGCCTCTTGGTGCTGTTGATCAAAACGCTATAGAGTCTGAATCTGACGTAGAGGAAGATGAGTTTGAGTCTGGGTCTGCAGACTTGGAAGATATGAAATTGAACCATCAGTATAATTCTGATTTATCTAATTACACTATGGATAAGAAAGCTTTAAGTGAGACTCCAGATTCAATGATGGACCTCAGTCCGGAAATTATAGCAATTGAAGAAGCGGGCATTCCTGGTGCGTCAGAAATGAATGAAACAGTTGATAGTGAGCCTAATACGCAGCCTAGCCTGTCTAGCTCTAAGTCTGATGGCATGCCACAGCAATATTCTTCTGAAAATGAAATGGTCGACTCTGAACCAGCGCCTATGTTTGCTGCGGTGTCTACGGAAGTAAAGCCGCCTCGCAGTGAGGAAAAGAAGAAAACTGGCCTGTTGACTCTGTTGTTAATTATTTTGTTCCTGGTAGTCGGTGTTGCTGGTGGTGCTATTTCCTACTTTTTGCTGATAAAATAGATACATGACTAGTTTTACGGATGGTTTGAATGACGAGCAAGCTCGGGCGGTGACGCATGGCGATGGACCGCTATTGATTTTGGCGGGCGCTGGTTCTGGAAAGACAAAAACGCTAACGCATAGGATTGCTTATTTGATTGGCGAGTTGAAAGTTTTTCCTAGCCGAATCTTAGCAGTGACATTTACTAACAAAGCCGCCAAGGAAATGCGGCAGCGATTGGCGAAATTGCTGGATGAGGGGGCTGATAATCGTCAATTTATGCCATGGATGGGGACGTTTCATAGCATTTGTGTACGAATGTTGCGGATGGACGGCGCAAATATTGGGCTGGATAAGCGGTTCTTAATTTACGACACTGACGATCAAGTAAGTCTGATGAAGCAGATTATGAAAGCGCGCGGTCTGACGGATAAAGATATTAAGCCGCGGGCGGTGCTTTCGGTTATCTCAAACGCTAAAAATGAAATGCGCAGCGCGGAAGATTTTTCAATGTCAGCGCGCGGCCCTCGGGAGCAGAAAATTGCTGAATTGTTCTTCTCCTATGAAAAAGCCTTGAAAGAGGCGGCGGCGCTCGACTTCGATGATTTATTGACTAAAACCGTAGAATTATTACAGAACAGTTCAGAGATTCGCCGGAAATGGCAGCGTCAGTTTGAGTATATTCTAATTGATGAGTATCAGGATACAAATGCTGTGCAGTACGCGCTGATCAAATTGTTGGTTAACGAACGGCGTAACCTATGCGTGGTTGGTGATGATGCGCAGTCGATTTATAGTTTTCGCGGCGCTGATTATACTAATATTCTTAATTTTGAGCGCGATTTTCCGGGGACAACCGTAGTCAAACTGGAGCAAAATTATCGCTCGACGGGCGCAATCTTAAATATGGCAAATTCACTAATTAACCACAATATCCATCGGACTGACAAGAATTTGTGGACGGCAAATGGTGACGGCGTTGATCCAAAGTTATGGCAACTGTATAGCGAGTCAGAAGAGGCGCTGGCGATTGCTAATGAAATTCAAGCGCAAATTGCCAATGGCCGCCAGTATGGCGATGTGGCGGTTTTGTATCGGACAAATGCCCAGAGCTATGCGATTGAGCGGGCGCTTAGGCAGAGTTATGTTCCGTATAAAATTGTTGGTGGTCTAAGGTTTTTGGATCGGGCGGTCATTAAAGATGTGCTGGCTTACCTGCGTTTACTGTATCAGCCAAGTGATCGGGTTAGTTTTTTGCGAATCGTCAATACTCCAAAGCGTGGAATCGGCGCAGTCAGTATGGCTAAGTTTTTGGAATGGAACGCGGCTTCGGGCCGAGATATAATCGGTGGTCTTTTGGCGGTTGAAGAGGCGGATAATTTGACGGCGCGAGCAAAACGACCTTTGCTAGAGTTGGGAAAAATCCTGGAGGAATTACAGCGGGAAATTGATGGTTCGCCAGCAGAGTTAATTGAAAAGATAATGAAACAAACTGGTTATGGAGATTTTATCAATGACGGCACGCCTCAGGCCGATGAACGGATGGAAAATACTGGTGTTCTCGTAGCGGAGGCGAAGGCTTATGTTGATGTGGCGACTTTCCTAGAAGAAATGGCGCTGATGTCTTCGGCGGATACTACAGCTGATCAGCAGGTGACTTTGATGACGCTACATGCTGCCAAAGGATTAGAATTTCCGGTGGTTTTCTTGGCGGGGCTGGAAGAGGGAATTTTGCCACACGCACGAGTGTTTGATAGTGGTAAGGCTGACGATATTGAGGAAGAGCGTCGGCTGTGTTATGTGGGGGTAACTAGGGCGCGAGAGGAATTGTTTGTTAGCTGTGCTAACTCCCGGACACAGTTTGGGCAGATTGGCTATAATGTGCCGTCGCGATTCTTGGATGAAATGGGGCTGTTAGCGGGTGGGGTCGATAAGCCAGCTCAACCGATGATAGAGCCTGAATTTTATGCGGAGGATATTGGATTAGAGGTGGGCGATCGTGTGCGCAGTCCAAGCTTCGGGTCAGGTGAGGTTATTGATAGCGAGGGTCTTGGCGTGACGGTGAAATTTGACGGCGGAAACATTAAGAAGTTGAATGTTGAATTCGCGCGCTTGGAGAAAATTTGATATAATAATATCTGCGCTGTGGCGCTTATGACGTATGAATTTAAGATTACAAGCAAGATATTATTCAACTAAAATTATGCTCACTGCTGGCGCTATATTGACGTTGGTTGGTGGCTTATTCTTTGTCAATCAAGCTTTGGCTGACACCGCTAAACCAGTTGCTAAGGCTGGCGAAAGATTGGTGAATATTTACGATAGAGGTGTCGAAAAGACAATTGTTACTAAGGCGCGGACAGTTCGTGAGGCCTTAAAATTGGCTAAGATTTCTATTGATGAACGGCAAGACGTCGTTGAGCCTGGATTAGATTCGGAGATGGTGGCTGAGAAATATAACGTTAACATCTTCCGCGCTCGCCCAATAACAATCGTTGACGGTAATAAACGCTTAAAAATTACCACTGCCGAGCAAACTCCAGCTTTGATTGCTAAGGCGGCGGGGCTTGAAGTTTTTACTGAGGATAAAACCGCACTGGGTAAAGGTGATAACATAGTGGTTGACGGCGCAGACACAGTCATGAAAGTAGAGCGGGCGTCTGTGGTGAATTTTGTTTTATACGGTAAGGAATCTGTGGTTCGTACTCACGCAAAAACAGTCGGTGAGTTATTGAAGGATAAAAATATTACCTTACAGAAAGATGATACGCTATCTGTTGATCGGTCAGCAAGAATCGTGCCTGGAATGAAAATTGAATTGTGGCGCAATGGTAAGCAAACCGTGACCGTGGAGGAAGATGTGAAATTCCAGACTGAAAAAGTTCAGGATGCTAACCGAGATTTGGGATATCGGGAAGTAAAACAGGCTGGTGAAAATGGCAAGAAAAATGTCACTTATGAAATTGAGATGAAAAATGGAGTAGAGGTTAGTCGTAAGGAGATCGCTAGCGTTGTAATGAAGGAGTCTAAAAAGCAAATTGAGATTGTAGGCGCCAAAATCTCGAACACATTTTCTGGCAGTTTTTCTGAGGCGTTAGCTCGACTAAGGAGTTGTGAGGGCAGTTATACTTCAAATACTGGAAATGGCTATTACGGCGCTTATCAGTTTGATAAGCGAACTTGGGGTAAATATGGTGGCTACGAGGTAGCCTCTGATGCGCCAGCTTCAGTGCAGGACCAAAAAGCTTGGGAGACTTATAAAGCTCGCGGCTGGCAGCCATGGCCTACTTGCAAGATAAAGATGGGTCTACAGGATATCTATAGATAATAATCTCGTAATTTGGTATAATCCCCTTAATGCACTCTGTGAGTTGCTGATTGATTATGCGAGCAAAAGGTTTATTTTTTGGAAAAATTATTGGTTTTGCTATGTTGATTATGCTTGCAATGCCAATGTTGTCATTTGCCGAAGGAAAAAGTTCCAGTAGACATTTGGTTCATGTATACGATCGTGGCGAAGAAAAAACTATCGTGACAAATGCCTTAACAGTGCGTCAGACTCTGCAGGCCGCTAAGATTTCTATTGATGAGAAAATGGACACCGTTGAGCCAAATATTGATATGGAGCTCACAGGTTCAAAATACCAGGTTAACATATTCCGCGCCCGCCCAATAACAATTGTCGATGGTAATAAACGTTTAAAAATTACCACCGCCGAACAAACTCCAGCTTTGATTGCTAAGGCGGCGGGTCTGACACTGTATCGCGAGGATAAAACATATTTTACAGAATCTGATGATTTGTTGGTTAACGGCGCAAGTTTAGTGATGAAAATTGAGCGAGCTAAACAGCGAATGGTGACGGAAGAGGTTGATATTGATTTTCAGATTGAGCAAGTAAGGGACGATTCTCAACCAATTGGCTTTAAGAGTGTGAGGCAGTTGGGTGAGAAGGGTGTGCGAAAGATAACCTACCGAGTCGAAGTTGACAGTGAGCGTGAGGTAAATCGTAGGGAAATGTCTAGTGAGATTATGCGGCAGCCAAAAAAGCAGGTTGAAACAATTGGCACTAAGCCGAAAAATCCATTGACTAAAGGCAAGGGCGCGCAGATATTTACTGATTCCAAAGGTGTGGCACACCGCGAAACCTACTATGACTTGCCGATGAATGTCGTCATCAATGCCTGCGGCGGCGGTGGTTATACCGTGCGGGCCGACGGCGCCAAGGTGGACAAGGACGGCTATATTTTGGTGGCGGCAAATTATGGTAATTATCCGCGCTGCTCGGTAGTAGAAACCAGCATGGGTCCTGGTAAGGTGTATGATACCGGCAGGTTTGCCGTGCGCCATCCGCATGGTTTTGATCTGGCGACAGACTGGACGAACGGAGATGGTCGCTAATGGCGGGTCCAAAGAAAGAGCTGGGGCAGCATTGGTTGCGAGATCCAGAGATACTGGCGGAAATTGCCGAGGCAGCGGAACTGAGTAACGATGATGTGGTTTTGGAGATTGGGCCGGGACTTGGCACATTAACCAGCCGGTTGTTGGCACGAGCCGGGCGGGTAGTAGCAGTAGAATTTGACGGTGATTTGGCACGCAAGTTACCAGGGCAATTTCCTGGTAAAAACCTGGAAGTGCTCAATGAAGATATTTTACAGTTTGATCTGAATCAGTTGCCGAAGGGTTATAAAGTAGTCGCCAACGTGCCATACTACATCACCAGTAAAATTGTTGAAAAGTTGATAACGGCGGAAAATAAACCAAGTCTGGCGGTGTTGCTGGTACAAAAGGAAGTTGCTGAGCGCATCGCAGCGGAGCCTGGCGAGATGAGCATTTTGGCGGTTAGTGCGCAGCTGTTTGCCGAGGCGGAACTCAACATTGAAGTGTCGCGGCAATTTTTCACGCCACCGCCAAAAGTTGATTCGCAAGTATTGGTGCTGAGGACTCGTGATGAACCGCTCGTTGCCGCTGAAGACCAAAAAGACTTTTTCCGCATTGTCAAAGCTGGTTTTTCTACTAAGCGTAAGAAACTGCGCTCCAGTTTGAGCGGTGGACTGGGTGTTAGTAAAGATAGCGCCGAACAGTTGCTGAAAAAGGCTAACATTTCGCCTGATGTCCGTGCTGAGGATTTGGCGATTGACGATTGGCAGCGACTACTGAGCGAATGGCGGGCGCGATGATTGCGGCAGATCAGCCCGTCTGCTTTCCGTCCGATCTGCTAGTTGCGGTTTCGTCGAAAGACGACGGCACTATGCTCAATCGTATTCGCGGTCGCCACGTAGCTGAGGTATTGGAGAATCGGCGGCGGTTTTGCGATCAAACTGGTGTTAAGTATGACGACGTTGTCTATCACGTGATTTCATATGATCAAGCGCAAACTTTTGATACTATTGCCGAAGTCACTGAAGCTGACACGACCCGACATAACAACGAGGGGATTTTTGCTGATGCGCTATATACCGAAGGGGCTGGCATCGGTTTATTTTTACCAGTGGCGGACTGTATCGCCACCGTTATGTATGATCCAAAACGCCGGGCACTTATGCTGGCGCATTTGGGTCGGCATTCGACAGTTGCACAGTTGATGTCTCAGGCTGTTCAGTATTTTGTAGAGCGCGGCAGCCGGACAAAAGATTTACAAATTTGGATGTCGCCAAGCATCACGCAGAAAAATTATCGTATGGATTATTTTAATTACGCAGACGACATCAATTGGCAAAATTTCTGCCATCAAACGGCTGACGGAATTTATCTGGACATGCAAGGGTTCAATCGTTCGTTGGCTATCCAGGCGGGCGTTCCTAATGATAACATTTTCATTTCGCCAATTGATACGGCGGATGATCCAAATTATTTTTCGCACTCATCGGGTGATGTTGGTGGTAGATTTGCTGTAGTTGCGTGTATGAAAAGCGACTCAGGGGTTTTAAACTGAGTCGCTTTTGAGTTTACCGTTAGATTTTAATCAGTCAAATTCTCGTGATTTAAATCCTTAACGGCGTTGGTGGCTTCTTCTTTGGTGAACCCCCATCCGTCGACAAGAGATTTTATTAAATTACTTCTGCTGTATTTTATATTTTTTAGATTATCTATAGCACGCAGCTTTGCTCGCTCGGTGTAATTAATATTATATTCTTCTAATACTTCACGGATGTATGATTCTGAATCCTTCATCTCTTGATCGCGGGCTATGTTGATTATTAGGGATTTTTTTGAAAGCATACCGTTATAGTTATTGCCTGTGGTGTAATTTTTTTCAATAAGATTACGTAGGTTGATCTTGAAGTCATAATTCAGACGCTGTAAACCTTCTTCTGCCTCTTCCTTAGTGAATTTACCGATCTCTTGCAGGAGTCTTAGGATGGAATTTCTTGAGATGGTGGGTTTCTGTCCTGATAGATAACTACTGGCTTCTAGTTGAGCGTTATGTGCAAAGTCAATTTTTACTATATTAAACACATTTTTGATCTCTTCTTTAGTGAATCCTTGTAAGGTGAGGAGATTTTCATATTTTACTTTTGATGTATGGTTGTAGGAATCTAGGGCTTTTAGAGCCTTTACAGCCTGCATTTGGAACATCCTAGCAACGTCGATTTCATGGTTTAGCTCATCAAGCGCTTTTTCAACCTCTTCCTTTGAGAATCTAAAATCACCCTTGGGTCCTGTATCGGTAAATCTTTCCATTAGTTTACTTTTGGAAATCCATACGTTAGGATCTTTGTTGATATCGGCTGATGGTGGTATGAAAAATTTTATTGCTCTTTTTGCGTTATTGATGGGATTGTAATTTGGATATATTATCTCTAGTAATTGGAGTGCTGCAGTGTAGTCTAGTTTGTAGTAGGTTGAAATGTAGTGTGCAGCTCCAAACTTAGAGAATCTGGAATTATCTAGGTTTTGATATTTAGCTTTTTCTGCTAATTCTCTTGAAAACCTCTTGTCCCATTTTCCGTCGCTTCCAACTACATAGTTGTCTGGTGTGACGGTATTCTTTAACATATCGCCATTTTTACCGACGTAGTAGTCGCCGACCCACTGGTCGTGCAGCATGTGACCTTTAGTGTCGAAGTAGTACCATTTGTCACCAATCATTTTCCAGGTGTTTTCTATCATGTGACCGCTGGTATTAAAGTAGTACCAGTAGCCATTTATCCACTCCCACTTGCTATGGATGATATATCCGCCTCCGTCAAAGTAGTACCATTTACCGTTTATGTGCTTCCATTGACTTCTAGGCCAGCTACCGTCAGAATTTTTATACCACCATCCAACTGAATCTCTCTGCCAGCTTCCTCCGTTGGCGCTCGCTGTTGCTGGTGTGTAGGCACCAACTATAGCAACGCTAATAGCCGCTGCTATCATTAAGTTTTTAATAAGTTTATTCATTACTCCTCCTAAGTATTTTGTAATTACCATTGTAGCATATTATTCAATATGGTCATCCATTGGAGATACTCTGTTTAATTTGCTATAATTTATCTATGACTAAACAACACGCCTATATCACTACCGCTATTCCTTATGTCAACGGTTTGCCGCATATCGGGCACGCCATGGATTATATGTTGGCGGATGTATGGGCGCGATATCAGCGGCAAAATGGCCGCGAGGTGCGTTTCCAGACGGGCGTGGATGAGCATGGCAATAAAATTGCTGCCAAGGCTGCCAGTCAAAATCAGACGCCTCAAGCCTATGTCGATCAAATGCATGGTAATTTCCAAAATATGATTGCCGAGTTGAATATTTCGGCAACCGATTTTATCCGCACGACTGACCCGCATCATGTTGGCGCGGTGCAATACATTTGGCGAAAACTTGCTGAGGCTGGCTACATCTACAAAAGCACATACGAGGGCTGGTACTGCCAAGGTTGTGAGGCATTCGTCACCGATAAAGAAGCAGCTGAAAATAATGGCATTTGTCCTGATCACCAGGCACCATACCAGCGGTTGAGTGAAGAGAATTATTATTTCAAAACCAGCGCCTTTTCGGATCATATTCGCCAAGCGATTGAATCAAACAAGATGAAAATTGTGCCTGAATTCCGCAAAAAAGAGTTTTTGGAATTGATAAAAGATGGCCTGAAGGATGTGTCAATTTCGCGTCCGCGCAAAAACCTCAGCTGGGGTGTGCCAGTGCCAGGCGATGATACGCAGGTGATGTATGTTTGGTTGGATGCGCTGAGTAATTACATCACGGTCATTGGTTATCCTGACCGTCCAGAGGAGTGGCAGAGTTATTGGCCAGCAAATGTACAGGTGATTGGTAAGGACATTCTTCGTTTCCATGCTGGAATTTGGCCAGCGATGTTGATGGCGCTGGATTTGCCGCTACCGAAAGTGCTGTTGGTACATGGATTTATCAACGTTGGTGGCACCAAAATGAGCAAGAGCCTCGGTAATGGTGTCGGACCAACTGATATCATCCCGCACTACGGCGTTGAGGCCTTTCGCTATTATTTCCTGCGTCACGTGCCAACTCAGGATGACGGCGACTTTACGTGGGAGAAATTTGAAGCGGCCTATAACGGCGAATTGGGTAATGATCTCGGTAATTTGGTGCAGCGCGTGGCAAAGATGGTGCAGTCCTACCAAGCGGGCGTCATCGGCGATGCGCCGCAGGCCGAACATGACATGGGCCCATATCGTCAGGCAATGGAGAGTTTTATGTTTGATCAGGCTATGGATGAGATTTGGCGAATTATTCGCACATTGAACCAATACATTGAGCGGGTCCAGCCGTGGCAAGTCGCGAAAAATCGCGATAAAGATCCGGAGGCAGAGGCGCATCTGGGCGAGATTTTAGCGCATGCTTGCGGTGCTTTGTTGCAAGTTTCTGATATGCTGCGGCCATTTATGCCGCAAACTGCTGAGAAAATTCATGAGATGTTTGCTAGTGGTGTCGTGCCGTCGGAATTGACGCCGTTATTCCCGCGCAAATATCTTCATACGCCTGATCCGCGCGCACCAAAAGTAGAAGCCCAGGGAAAATAATTATGAATTCAGTAGCGGAGTATCACACGGCGACGGATTTACGCTTAATTGATTCACATTGTCATTTGCACGATACTGAATTTTTCGCGGACAATCGTGAGGAATTTTATCGTCAGTCAATCAGCGCAGGCATCGGTATGATTTGTGTTGGCACTGACGAGCGTAGTAGCCAACAGGCGGTGGAATTTGCCGTTAACCACGACTGTGTGTGGGCGGCGGTTGGCGTTCATCCGCATGACAGCAAGGCTGGCTGGAGCGAGATAGAGCGGCTACTTAAAGCCAAGACGGAGAATTCACCGATTGTGGCGATTGGCGAGATTGGCCTTGATTATTATTACAATCACAGTCCACGCGAGGTGCAGATTCAGGCGCTGGAGGCGCAGCTGCAGCTGGCGGTGGATTATGATTTGCCGGTAAGCTTTCATATTCGTGATGGTGCGCCCGACCAGCCGTCGGTGTGGGATGATTTTTGGCCGATTTTTGATAACTTTCATGGACTGCGTGGCGTATTGCATAGCTTTACGGATACAAGTGCCAATCTGGAGAAGGGTTTTTCTCGCAATTTGTACGTAGGACTTAACGGAATTAGCACGTTTACGAAGGTGCAGGCGCAGCAGGAATTATTTGCCACAATTCCCCTAGATCGATTATTGGTGGAAACCGACGCTCCATTCTTGACGCCAGAGCCATTTCGTGGTAAGATAAATAAGCCAGAGTATGTGGAACTAGTGGCTAAATATTGGGCGGAGAAGCGAAATATTGATTTCAATGTCCTAAGTGAAGCCACTGTCCGTAATACAAAACAGCTTTTTGGCATTTGAAAGTGGAGAATATGAATAGTACACTTGAAGGCATTAATGATGCATCTGTGAATGAAGCTCGCAAAAATCTTGCTTCTATTCTTTCTTACGCCGAAAGACGCGATGATAGCTCTAAAGCAAATCCCGAGCTAGGGAAGGCTGCTATTGACGTAAAGAATATTAATAATGATGTTAAAACGAACGTTATTAATAATGGGGCGGTTGATTTTTGCAAACAGGTGCTTGGTGAAAGTAAGAAGCCTACTGATCCTGTTGAATCTACGAAAAAAATTGGCAATATGTTAGCGGATCTTCGCAAAGCTAAAACTAACGAGGTGCCATAAATGCCTCGTTTATTAAAAAAAGTACGAGGTTTGGTTTTTGCTGACGATAGCGATGCGGCATCATTATTAAAGTTTCGCAAAAAAGATCGGCCTTTAAAGAAGTTCACTGAACGCGAATTAATTCAGCTGGAAAGTGAAATTGGTGCGACTATTTTTGGTGAGAAGCCAGCGCATGTGACGCGTCGGGAGTTCTTTAACTTGGACAAAGATACCTGGATCTGGTATGAGGAAGTAGCTGATGGCAAAGGTGGCCGGCAAGAGTTGACAACGCGTTATGAAGTACAGCCAAAGGGAATTTTGAAAATTCAGCCAAATTATCAATACACTTACTTAGAGGGCGCTGAACTTCAGAACTTTATCTTAGCGACTAAGGAATATTACGAGCGAGTTTCTCGGCAGCTCTATAGGAAAGACCCGCAAACTGGTCAGCCGCTCTGATATAATAAAAAAGTGAATAGAGATTATATTTATCTTGATCATGCCGCTGCTACGCCAATGGATTCATTGGTGGTTGAGGCTATGTTGCCATATTTTTCTGAGAAGTTTTTCAATCCGTCTAGTCCTTATGCTCCGGCAATATTCACTAAGCGTGAATACCAGCAGGCAAAATCGCGCTTAGCTCGCTGTCTCGGGGTGATGGCTGATGAACTGATAATGACGGCGGGCGCGACAGAATCTATTAATTTGGCGTTTAACGCAGCTGGTGGTGTGAGCTTAATATCGGCTATTGAGCATGACGCGGTTATTAATTCCGCAAAGGCACGTTCGGAAGTTCGATTTATCCAGCCGATGAAAAATGGCCGCATTGATCCGCAGCTGGTGAAAAAAATGCTAACGCCAGACGTTAGTTTTATTAGTATTGCGCTGGTGAATCATGAGTTGGGCTATATTCAGTCAATTGAAGAAATCGCAGAAATCATAAAAAGTGAGCGACTCAGACGTCAGGAGGCTGGCGAATCAACGCCATTAGTTTTCCATACCGATGCTTCACAGGCAGCGGCTTTAATTGACGTGAAGATTAAGCGGCTCGGTGTTGATCTGCTCACTCTTTCGGCTGCAAAAGTTTATGGTCCAAAGCAAGTTGGTTTGCTTTGGGCTCGTCCGGGCGTTACTTTAACTGCTAATATTTTAGGTGGTGGTCAGGAGCTGGGTCTGCGTAGCGGTACAGAAAATGTGGCCGGTGTAGTGGGGTTCGCGACCGCGCTAGAGCTGGCGCAAAAACGACGCTCTGCGGAAGTTAAGCGGTTACGAAAACTGCGAGAGGGACTGGTAAAAGATTTACGACAAGCTTTTCCAGAAATGGTCATATCTTCAGATATGAAAAAAAGTCTAGTAAGCTTTCTGAATATTTCATTTCCTGGGTTGGACGCTGAGCGGCTGATTTTCTTATTAGAGAGTCGCGGTGTGTTGGTGGCCACGGGAAGTGCTTGCGCAGCCAATTCTGGTACGCGCTCCCATGTGCTGTCGAGTATTGGTCTAAGCGAATCAGAAATTGACGGCAGCTTAAGACTAACTTTAGGAAAATTGAATAATGAAGACAATATTAAGTTGGCTAGTCAATTAATTATCGAGGCGGTATGTTTAGAGACTGAAAGGGTTAGTCGGTGATTCATAAGATAATCGGTTTGGTGATTTTTACGGCGATAGTTGTGTTTGGTCTTAGTGTTTATTTATCGCCAAATGATTTAGAAAAGTGCTATACTCCAGGTGATGGCGATTGCCGTATGGCTGATGCTATTATAGTGGTTAGCGGCGGCGATACAAATGCGCGAACTGACGAGGCGATTAAATTATACAAGTCAGGTTGGGCGCCATTAATTATTGTTTCGGGGGCTGCAGCGGATAAGTCTGGTCCGTCAAATGCCAAGGCTATGTATCAGAGGGCGGTTAATACCGGCGTCCCTAAGAGCGCTATTGTCATGGAAGAATCTTCTGAGACCACCAAACAAAACGCTACTGAGGTAAAAAAGATTATTGATTCGAGAAAAATTAAGGATGTTATTTTAGTGACGAGCGGTTATCATATGCGGCGTGCACAACTTGAGTTTTCATCGCAATTTCAGGATGTAAAAATTCGAAGCCATCCAGTTGTTTATGATAAAAGCTGGAGTCCGTGGTGGTGGCTGACGCCATGGGGCTGGTGGCTGGCCTTAGGTGAATTAATGAGAATTGGGCTGTTTGCTCTGGGGCTGTCAAGATGAGCAGGGTGTTTGTTGGTATGTCGGGTGGTGTTGATTCGTCGGTGGCGGCCTCGCTATTGGTCGAGCAAGGCCACGAGGTGACTGGTGTCTATATGAAAAACTGGTCGGAAGATTTACCCGGAATGCACTGTCCGTGGGCAGATGACGTGGCTGATGCTAAACGTGTGGCAGTGGGCTTGGGAATTGATTTTCAGGTGTTTGATTTCCAAAAAGAATACAAGCAAAATGTTGTTGACTATATGATCCGCGAATATCAAGCAGGTCGTACACCAAATCCTGATGTAATGTGCAACCAAGAGGTGAAGTTCAAATTGTTTTTAGAGGCGGCGTTGGCGGCGGGCGCGGAGTATATTGCGACGGGGCATTATGCACGCACTTTTTCTGCTGCGGGTCCTGTCGCTCGGTCCGCCCCTGAAAATTTTTCAGGTAAGCTGAAAACATTTTCGGGTGCTGCCCCGCCTCGCGCCACCCGCAGAGCAGATTCTTGCTTGAGCGAGGGTCGGTTATTCCGGGCTCAAGATAACAATAAAGACCAAACCTATTTTCTGTATCGCGTAACGTCCGAGGCGTTGGCAAAAACTATGTTCCCGCTGGGCGATTTTACTAAGGCTGAGGTGCGCGAGATGGCCAAAGAGCGGGGCTTGTGGACCGCCAGTAAAAAGGAATCGATGGGTATTTGCTTTGTCGGTCAAGTGGGGATTCGCGAGTTTTTGTCAGAATATATTGAATCTAAGCCGGGTAATATTATTGATCAGCAAACAGGCGTGATCATTGGCAGGCACGACGGCGCAATATTTTACACATTGGGACAGCGGCATGGTTTAAATGTTGGTGGTGGTTTGCCGTACTATGTCATCGGTAAAGATATGGATAAAAACGAGGTTTACGTGTCGCGCTCAATTGATAATGGTAATTTGTGGCGTAAGGAATTGACATTAACCGATATGCATTGGATTAACCGACCACCTGAGAAAGATGAAACTGTGCAGATTAGATTGCGTCACCGAGGGGCTCTGATTGACGCGAGAATTGACGGTGATGTTATCTATCTCTCCTCCCCTGAGCGTGCAGTAGCGCCCGGGCAGTCTGCTGTAATATATGACGGCCAGGAATGTTTGGGCGGTGGAATTGTGAAAACAGATTGACGTTATGTAAGAAATAGTGTAAACTGTTCTAAAGTAAGGAATAATAAAACGTAGAGTTAAAGGAAGAATTAATTTTATGCTAGCAATTCGTTTGCAACGTTTAGGTCGCAAAGGTTACCCAGTATATCGATTGGCGGTACAAGAAGCACATCGTCATCCATCAAGCGGTCGTGTAGTCGCTTACGTCGGTAGCTATAACCCACACACTAAAGAATCAAATATCCAGGCTGAATTAGCACAGAAGTATCTGGATAATGGTGCTCAGCCGACCCCACGCGTAGTTAAACTGCTTAAGGAAGCTGGTGTTAAGTTGCCAAAGTGGGTTAAGGAAGTTGCAGCTGACAAACATAAGGCGATTCGCAACCCAGAAAAATTGCGTAAAAATCAGCCGAAAGAAGAGGCTCCAGCTGAAGAGCCAGCAGAAGAATCCGCTGAATAATCATTTGAGCTATTTGAGATCGCCTCGTTTTGGGGCGATTTTATGTTATGGTATAATTAACAGATATGAAAGCTCAAGATATCCGACAAAAATACCTCGATTTTTATCAACGCAATGGACATGCTGTAGTTAAGCGTGCTCCTCTAATTCTCACCAATGATCCAACGACTCTATTTACCGGTGCTGGCATGCAGCCGATGATTCCTTATCTGCTTGGTGAGCCACACTCTGAGGGGAAGCGAATTGCCGATTCGCAGACGTGTTTACGGGCCCAAGACATTGATGACATTGGCGACAATCGTCACACGACCTTTTTTGAGATGCTTGGGAACTGGAGTTTGGGTGATTATTTCAAAAAAGAGCAGATCAATTGGATGTGGCAATTCCTGTCCGAAGAGGTTGGGCTAGACATGAACCGCGTTTATGTCACCTGTTACATCGGCGATGAACGCTATAATATCCCGAAAGACACTGAGGCGGCGGAAATTTGGGCAGAACTATACGAAAAAGCAGGCTTGAGTAGCAGTAAAGCTGATATTGGTTCGGAACAGGCCGGTTATGCGCGCGGTATTAAACCGGGCGAGCGGATTTTTTACTATGATGGCAGCAAGAACTGGTGGAGCCGCAACGGCGGGCCGGAGACTACACCAATTGGGGATCCGTGCGGGCCAGATAGCGAGATGTTTTATGAGTTCAATTTCATCGAGCATGATCCAAAATTTGGTGAGCATTGTCATCCGAACTGCGACTGTGGACGCTTTATGGAAATTGGCAATAATGTCTTTATGGCCTATAAAAAGGTGGCTGATGGTGTGTTTGAATCATTAGAAAAACCAAATATTGACCACGGCTCTGGCCTGGAGCGCATCGCGGCAGCATCTAATAACGACCCTGATGTTTTCAAGATTAGCCTATCGTGGCCAATTATTGAAAAATTACAGCATTTGAGCGGCAAAAATTATGATTCGCATACCGAAAGCATGCGTGTGATTGCTGATCACCTCAGGGCTGCTACTTTTATGGCGGTTGATGGCTGTGTGCCGAGTAATAAGGAGCAGGGCTACGTAATGCGCCGATTGTTGCGCCGGGCAATTCGCTACAGCTTTGATTTAGGAATTGAGCAGAACTTTATGCAAGAAGTTGTGCCGGTGATTGCTAGTCTTTATGAGAATGATTTTCCAGAAGTTAAAGAGAATCGTGACAATATCATTGCAGTGCTTGTTAAGGAAGAAAAAGCCTTCCGTCATACCTTGCGTAAAGGTCTGAGACAAATGCAGTATTATATTGATGATGGCCTGACTGGTGAGGAGCTATTTACTTTGTATGATACATTTGGATTTCCGGTGGAGCTGAGTACCGAGGAGGCGCATAAGCAAGGCATCAAACTTTCTAATAATTGGCGCGCTGAATTTGATGCCAAGATGACTGAGCAGCGCCAACGCTCCAAGACAGCCCGCAAGGGGCAATTTAGCGGAGGCCTGGAGGGTCACGATCCGATTCACCTCAAATACCACACGGCAACGCACCTATTGGGTGCGGCGCTTCGCAAAGTCCTCAATGCGCCGGATTTGCAGCAGCACGGTAGTAATATTACCGCTGATCGTCTGCGATTTGATTTTAATCATGATAAATTGACTTTGGAAGAAAAACAGGCTGTTGAAGATCAGGTTAACGCTTGGATTGATGCTGATTTGCCTGTTAAGTTTGCCGTCTATCCAACTGAAGAAGCGCTAAAAATGGGCGCTATTGGTGCATTTGGTGAGCGCTATGGTGAAGAAGTTAAGGTTTATTCAATTGGTGAAGATGACAATATTATTAGTTTTGAGGTTTGCGGCGGCCCGCACGTTGATCATACTGGAATTCTTAATGAAGATGGTAAGCGCTTTAAGATTACTAAAGAAGAGTCCAGCGCGGCCGGAATTCGTCGTATTAAAGCTGTTTTGCGATAGATAGTTTATCTGCCGCCATTGCTTCGACGTCTTCAATTATTTCTCTTTCAAGTTGGCATATATCTTTAGGCGTAATATTGTGCCTACGTCCACCTACTGGGTTGTAGAAATGGCATGATAACGCTCCTTTGCCTAGTGCACCTATTGTCATATCTAATATCATACTAGTTTCAATGCCGTCGTGTTCATAAGGGGTGGATATACTATACCGCACTTTTACTGGCAATCTATTAAGTTCGACTATTTCGAGCTTGCTTTCAGTGCCACCGATTCTATACAGTCCATTATCAATTCTTACTTTTCCATCCCCTGCAATATCATCCGTTACCTCATAAATCTCCGGGTTTTGATTATAGTATACAGAGTCTGTGCGTATATTTTCTTTTGGAAATGAGGTTATGATGTCTGCTATAGATTGTACTAATTGTCCATTTGAAAATGTCTCATCGTTTAAGGCTAACCTTCTTATCGGGTCTGCATCGACGTCAAATGGGCAAATACTACAGAACCAATTTGTAATATTTTTTCTTGATGTAATTCCGCTATCCCATTTATTGTCTGCGCCTAGTTTTGTCTCGACTATTCTGTCTTTTTGATGATACCGCAGGTAGGTCCCCAAAAGCGCTACGTCTCCTGCTAGTCTAATTTTAGCATCCAGGTGTCCCTCTCTGTACCTGCCGAAATCTAAGCCAATGACTTCTGTAGATGTCTCGCTTGGTTCGGCGTATCTTAGTAGATTTACCGCTGCACTAAATATAGCACTGCTTGTGTCGGGAGAGAGCGGCTGTTCATGAATAGTTTTTGGCAGAATATTATACATTGCTCTATTATAACATTAAAAATAAAATACGTCAATCTGTTGCCTCAAAATCACAAGCGTTATATAATAATCCGTATATGGCATTGAAAGATATGTTAAAGAAGTCTGATAAAGATAATCGCGAGCTATTGGTTAGTTTGGATATCGGTACTGAGGTGGTTAAGGCGTTAATTGCTGAAGTCAAAGACGACGAGCTGAAGATTATTGGCGTTGGTCGTAAGCAGCAGGAAATGGGCGATATGCATACTGGCGCAATTGCTGATATTGCTGGAGTGGTAGCCAACTGTGAGGATGCTTTATCTGAGGCGGAAGATCAGGCTGGAATTCAGGGCAAGCGAGTTGTTATTGGTATTGCTGGTGAGTTGGTGAAAGGTGTAACTAATACTATCCGCTATCGTCGTCCGCAGCCAAATAAACCGCTGGACGTCGCAGAAATGGAATTTATTATTGAGAAGGTTCAGGAGCGAGCTCAAGGTAAAGCTCAGGCGCAAATCGCTCTGGAGACTGGCAATGCTGATGTTGAAGTGAAGTTAGTTAACTCGGCGTTGGTGAGCATTCATATTGACGGCTATAAGGTTTCAAATCCAATTGGTTTTCAGGGTAGGGACGTGGCGGTGCAGATTTATACGGCATTTGCGCCGATGGTTCATATTGGGGCTCTGGAGAAGGTGGCTGATGAACTAGCTCTGGACTT
This sequence comes from uncultured Candidatus Saccharibacteria bacterium, assembly GCA_938046775.1. Taxonomy (GTDB): domain Bacteria; phylum Patescibacteriota; class Saccharimonadia; order Saccharimonadales; family Saccharimonadaceae; genus Nanosynbacter. Next base: position 93,106 of record CALIXB010000027.1, read on the forward strand.
GGTGGCGGTGGCAGCCGAGCCGTTCGCGGTGAGCCGTAGTGTTCTGGGCTCAGATACTGATAGTAATTTTACGGCTATCTTGGCGGATATTGGTGGTGGTACGACTGACATCGCGGTGGTTAATGATGGTGGTGTTGAGGGTACGAAAATGTTTGGTATTGGTGGACGGAGCTTCACTAGAACTATTGCCTCTGATTTGGATTTAAGTTTTAAGGATGCAGAAAAACTGAAGCTAAATATTGATCATGACAAGTTAAAGCCTACGGTAAAGAAAAAGGTTGACGCTGCGATTGATAAAACCTTGGAAGTCTGGTTATCTGGTGTTGAGTTAGCTCTTGGTGATTTTGATAATGTTGATTATTTGCCAAATAGGATTTTATTATGTGGTGGCGGTTCTAGCCTAAAGAAGATTACCGAAGCTCTCAAGGAGCGACAATGGCCAGAGGACTTACCTTTTACTAAAAAGCCTGTCGTTCAGTATATTAATCCAAGTGACATAACAGGAATAGTCGATGAAACTGGCGATGCTAGCGACCATACATTTGTCACGGCTATGGGACTATTAAGAGTTGGCTATGATACAATTATTGGTAGCCAGGGCGGTAATAGTTTGGTTGAAAAAGTAAACAGGTTATTAAAGATTTAAGATGAACAAAGACATTATTTATATCGATATAGAAGACGATATTACCACCATAATTGGTAAGATTAAAGCGTCAAAACAGCGGATAATTGCGCTGGTGCCGCCTAGGCGGATTGGTATTTTGCAGAGCGCGGTTAACATAAGATTGTTGTCACGGGCGGCAAAATCTGCCGATAAAACAATAGTAATTATTACAAATGATTCGGTTCTGGCTGGTTTGGCTGCCACGGCAAAAATCCCCGTAGCAAAAACACTACAGAGTAAACCGGAAATTGCGGAAATTCCAGCTCTAAAAGTTGATGATGAAAGCGATGTTATTGATGGTGGTAAGTTGTCTGTCGGTGATATGGCTGAGGCTGCAAAAAAGTCATCATCAGATAATGACGCCGCAATAGACAGTACTATTGCGGCTGCAAACGAGAAGGAGTCTAAAGGCCTAGCTTCTCTAAAAAACATGGTTAAAAAGCCAAAAGTCCCTAATTTTAATGCATTTCGTAAAAAGTTTTTACTGATTGGTGGCGGAGTACTTTTGTTTGGGGTGTTTTTAGTCTGGGCAATTTGGTTTGCGCCGCATGCTACGGTTATTATTTCTGCGAAAACTACCAGTATGACGGTGAGTGATACGGTTAGTTTAAGCGAAAATGCTGCTACGAACGCTAAATCTAATGTCATCAAGTCGATTAAGAAGGAAATAGCTAAGGAAGTCAGTGTTGAATTTTCTGCTACGGGCAAGAAGAATGTTGGCGAAAAGGCGACCGGAGTGGTGGTTTTTAAGAATTCATCTTCAAGTAGTGTAACAATTGCAGCTGGTACGGTTTTAAAGAATAGTGGATTATCTTACACCTTAAATTCTTCCGTGAACGTTCCGGGTGCAACACTGGATTGGAGTTGCCCTGGTTATAAATGTGCAGGATCAGCCTCGGGAGCGATTACCGCTAGTGAGGGCGGAGCGCAGTATAATGCTGCCACTGGCAGTATGAGTATTTCGGTTGATGATATTTCCGCATCCTTGCGGTCTGCTACTAGCGGTGGTACTGATAAAACAGCAACAGTTGTAACGGCTAGTGACATAGAAGCGGCAAAAAACAAGCTTAGCGAGAAGAAAGTCGAAGGTCTGAAAGAGCAGTTAATTGCTTCATTTGGTAATTCTGTGAAGACAATTACGGAAAGTTATGCTGAAAATCGCTCAGATCCTAGCTCAAGTGTAGCGGTCGACGGAGAGGCCACTGGCGCAGTGACTCTAAAATCCACAATCACTGCAAATATGCTAGCGGTTGATAAGAATGAGTTGAAGAATTTTATAGAGTCGAAGCTAAAGGACGAGATTTCTGGCAAAAAAGCCCAGAGAATTTACGATAACGGTGTTGAGAAGGCAGCATTTTCTCAATTTGCTAACGCTCGAAACGCTCAAACTGTTCGCTTGACTGCCAATGGTAAAGTCGGCCCTGATATTAAAGAGGAGAGCGTCAAGGACCAGGCCAAAGGTAAGAGCTACGGTGAAGTGCAGTCGGCCATTGAGTCGATTAACGGAGTTGAGGACGTTGATGTTAAGTTTTCGCCATTTTGGGTTAAATCAGTGCCAAAAGACATCAATAAAATAAATGTTGAATTTAAGATAAAAGATGTCAAGTAAGAACTTTTTGGCTCTAGACGTCGGTGAGCGACGGATTGGTTTGGCGATGGCAGACTCACAAGTGAAAATTGCAGTGCCGTTTGGTTGGCTGGAGAATAGCGAAAAAATTATCCAAGAAATAACAGAATTGGTGTTGCGACATGGTATTGATGTAATCGTAGTGGGATATCCGCGCAACCAGTCTGGTGAGCCAACTAAGCAGACGGAATTTGTAGAGGATTTTGTTAAGCAGTTTGCCGACATTGAGCTGGATACGGAAATTGTTTTTCAGGATGAATCGCTAACAAGCGTGCAGGCTGAACAGAGATTAGGAAATAAAATTAAGGATAAGGGTGAGATCGACGCAGAGGCTGCTAGTATAATTTTGCAGGATTTCTTGGAGGAAAAGTATGAAAATTCGTAAACGACGTATCTGGCTATTGGTGCTATCAATTATTGTGGCACTTTTAGGCTTGAGTGCTTTGGGTGCAACTATCTGGTATAAACAAATGCTTTCGCCTTTTGATGTGTACGCCCAGCAAACTGTAAGGATTAATATTAAAGAAGGCATGGGTTCTAGTGATATTGCTAAAATTCTGGAGAACAAGAAGATTATCAAGAATTCATTGGCTTTTTCAATTTATACAAGACTCCATAACTCGGGTGGAAAATTTAAGACCGGTGTTTATTCAGTAAAGCCATCTCAGTCTGTTAGCGAAATAGTTGGTCATTTAACAAGTGGTAAGTCCGATGAGGTTGCTATAACTTTTTATCCTGGTGCGTCTTTAGATAAAAAGATAAACAATTCTGATGGCAGAGAAGTCGAATCGGTATTATTGAAAGCCGGCTTCTCAAAAGAGCAGATAAAGAAGGCCTTTGCCGCTAAATATAGTAGCTCGGTTTTTGCTGGTAAACCAGATAATACCAGTCTTGAAGGTTATATTTATGGAGAAACGTTCTATATTTCTTTAGATGAAACTGTCGATCAGGTCTTAAAGCGGTCAATCAATCAGTTTGAAAAAATAGTGAAAAAGTACAACCTTGAAGAGAAATTTAAGGCTCGTGGACTAACGCTGTATCAGGGAATTACGCTGGCATCAATTATTCAGCGGGAGTCGATTGGCTGTGGTTCTGGGGCTGAGACTTGCGAGGACCAGCGAAAGATTGCTAGTGTTTTTTATAATCGACTGAAGGCGAATATGGAACTGGGCTCGGATGTCACCTATCAATATATTGCTGATAAAAATGGCTTAGAGCGTTCGCCAGGCCTAAAATCGCCTTATAATACGCGCATCCAAAAAGGCTTGCCGCCTGGGCCTATTGCTGTGCCTAGCTTGAGTGCTCTAAATGCTGCAGCTAATCCAGCAGACTCTAGCTACCTTTACTTCCTGAGCGGTGATGATGACGTGACGTATTTTGCGAAGACAAACGAAGAACACGAGGCTAATATTAAGGCTCATTGTCAGAAAAAATGTCAGATTTCTTGACAAAATCACATCTTATAAAATTTATTGACTTTATTGTCAATGTTGTGTAAAATAGAATGTAGATCGTTTGTCTGATTTATCCATAAGGGTAAATTATGGTAAATGACCTACCAAAATTGTCGCTACGGATATAGCAAAACTAATGTAGAATATAATAATCAATTAGGTCGACAACATATCCTGTTCTATTGCGAGAAGAAAGACAATTGGGTAGTAGTGTCAGTGGTAACATTGATACAAGGAGCACGATTATTCGTAACCATTTTATAACTCTTCGGGGTAAGAAACGTAAGCTGCGATCATTCGTGGTTTACGGCGGAATATTTTTGTTAACTATATCATTTTTGGTTTACGGCAACAGTGGTAATAATGCGGTTGCTGAGAAGTCAAAAACTTTAGCATCAGCTGAAGTATCTAATGCGAGCACATCGACAACATCTGGAGTTGCCAAAGCTAAAGCCGTTTCGGTGGATAAGTTGGCGGCAGCTAGCGCTGTGACTAATTTGGCAGAGACGGCAGAGTTGCCTTCGGCTGGTGATTTGCGTGAATCAGAGACTTCATTAACAATTAAGAAAAACCTTTCTCAGAATGACTCTGAGGTTATCACAAAACCTGATATTGTGAAGCCTGACACCTCTGCTGCGCGTGGCATTTCTTCATATGTGACTAAAGAAGGCGACAATATAGAAAAAATTGCAAAGAAGTTTAAGATTTCTCCACAGACGCTTCGTTGGGCAAATAATACTACTTCAGATGCTATTGAGCCTAATAAGACACTTATTGTTCCTCTGATTGATGGTGTTGTTTATACAGTTAAGGACGGTGATACGGCGCAATCTTTGGCTGATAAGTATAAGACTAGTGCTGAGCGGGTTGTTCTATATAACGATATTGATGACGGATCGAAATTAACTGCCGGTGCGCGCATTGTGATACCTGGAGGTGAGTTGCCGGAGGCCGAACGTCCAGGCTATGTAGCGCCACGCGGTCGATCGTCGTATGGAAATAGTAGGTATGGCTCTTCGACTACCACTAGTGCTAGCCGAAGCTGGCTGACCGCATCTGTTGGCAATAGATATGCTGCGGGTAACTGTACGTGGTATGCCTATGAGCGCCGTTTGCAGCTGGGTCGTCCAATCGGTAGCTTCTGGGGTAATGCAAATACTTGGGATGATAGTGCTCGTGCAGCTGGATTTGTAGTGAATAATGTGCCGGCACCTGGTGCGATTATTCAGAACGACTGGGGTGGTGGTGGTTATGGTCACGTCGGTATCGTTGAGCGGGTAGATGGTCAGAATATCTATGTTTCAGACATGAACTATGCGGGTTATAATGTTATCTCTTCTCGCACCATTTCTATCGCCGAGGCTGGTCGCTACAAGTTTATTCATTAAAAGCTTAATCAAATATCAGATAGTACCTCATCGACTGGTGGGGTATTATCTGATATAATTGTCATATGTTTGTTGATATTGCAAGGGTTTTTATTCGAGCTGGTAAGGGTGGCAACGGAGCTGTCAGTTTTCGGCATGAGAAATATGTTGACAAGGGCGGTCCTGATGGTGGCGATGGTGGCCGTGGTGGTGATGTGGTGTTTTTGGCGACCAAAGACCTGAATACGCTGCTGAACTTTCGGTACAAGCCAGAACTAAAAGCAGAGAATGGCGGTGACGGCAGCAAGCGCAACAAGCGCGGTAAAAGTGGTTCGCCACTGGTCGTCAAAGTGCCGATGGGTACGCTGGTCAAGCATGACGGCAAGGTGGTGGCAGATTTGACGGCAGATCAGCAACAAGCAGTCATTGCCCGCGGCGGTGATGGTGGCTTTGGTAACGCACATTTTACGTCTAGTACTCGCCAAGCACCAAAGATGGCTGAACTTGGTGAGGCGGGTGAAGAATTTGAGGCAGAGCTGGAATTGAAATTATTGGCCGACGTTGGCTTGGTTGGGTTTCCTAATGCTGGTAAATCAACATTTTTGAGCGTGGTTTCCAATGCTCGACCGGAAATTGCTAATTATGAGTTTACGACATTGACGCCAAATCTGGGCGTAGCGGATGTGGATGATGGCTCAATTTTGATCGCCGATATTCCAGGGCTGATTGAGGGCGCGTCGGAAGGCAAGGGCTTGGGCGACCAGTTCCTGCGCCACGTTGAGCGGACGGCCGTATTGCTGCACATGATTGACGCGTATAGTGATGACCCGGCAGAGAAATACCAGACCATTCGCCGCGAGCTGGAAAAATATTCTGAAGAATTGGCGGCGCGTCCAGAAATCATTGCCTTGACGAAGTGTGAAGGGCTGGATGATGAGATTATTGCCATGCAATCGACGGCGCTACAAAACGTAGCGAACGGTTCGCCAGTGGTGGCGATTTCCTCGCAAACACATGCTGGCGTGACTGAGCTGCTACGTCTACTGCGTCGTGAGGTCACAGACTATCGAGCACGGGAAGCTGAGCTGATTGAAGAAGAAGGCGATGAGTTGCCAGTCATTGCTTTGGATGCGCAAGCAGCATCTTATGCCTGGACGGTGGAGCGGGTGGTTGGTACGGAGCCTGAAAATGTGGATGATGAAGATGCGATCAGTTTCATCATCCACGGAGCTAAAATTGAAAAGTTTGCTCGCCGCACTAACTTTGATCAATTTGAATCGGTCAATCGTTTGCGGGATATTATGCGAAAAATGGGCATCACTCACGAACTCATTCGCCAGGGTGCAGTCGGTGAGACCATAGTGCAGATTGGCGAATCGATGCCGTTTACGCTGGTTGAGCAATAGGTTTGCTATACTATAACCATGGCGCAAACATTCTTCTTCTATGACCTAGAAACTAGCGGATTAAACCCGCGACAAGACCGCATTATGCAGTTTGCTGGGCAGCGGACGGACATGAATCTCGAACCAATTGGCGAGCCGTATAATCTGCTGGTGACGCTGAATGATGATACATTGCCAAGTCCTGACGCGCTGATGGTGACTGGCATCACGCCGCAAAAGACGATCGAGGAAGGTTACACCGAGGCACAGTTTGCACGGATGCTCAGTGAGGAAATTTTCACGCTAGACACCATTGCGGTTGGTTTTAATAATATTCGGTTCGACGACGAGTTTATTCGTCATTTGTTGTGGCGTAATTTTCATGATCCGTACGAGTGGAGCTGGAAGGACGGCCGCTCGCGTTGGGACTTGCTGGATGCAGTTCGGTTGACCAGGGCACTCAGGCCAGAGGGGATCAAGTGGCCGGTTGACGCTAAGGGTGAGCCGAGCAACCGCCTGGAGTTGATCACCAGCGCTAATGGTATTGCGCATGAAAATGCTCATGACGCTTTGGCGGACGTGACAGCACTGATCGCTGTGACGAAATTGATCAAGCAAAAGCAGCCGCAATTGTATGATTATTTGCTGAAAATGCGCGATAAAAAAGTAGTCCAGCAACTGGTCAATGTGGACGACAAAAAACCGTTTGTCTATGCCAGCGGGCGCTACGATAAAGAATTTGCCAAAACTACGGTGGCATTTCCAATGACGACCAGTCGAAACGGCGGTGTGGTTGTCTATGATCTGCGCTATGATCCGACGCCGTTTGTTGAGTTGGATACGAATGAACTGGCGGCGAAAATTTTTGCGTCGTGGGAGGAGCGGCAAGCTGAGGACTTCGTCAAATTACCGGTCAAAGAATTACAGTACAATCGCTGTCCGGCGGTGGCACCGCTGGGCGTACTGGAGCAGGGCGATGGTTGGCAGAAGATTTCATTGGACGCCAAAACCATCCAAAAGCACCAAAACATATTGCTGAAGCATCCAGATTTTGCCGAAAAATTACGCAGTATTTTTGAAAATAAGCCAGAGTTCAAAAAATTACCTGACCCAGAAGCGCAATTGTATGATGGCTTTTTGAACGATCATGATCGCCTTCAGGTGGAGGCAGTGCGTAATGCCGATGAGCGTGAGTTGGCTGATTTTCATCCAGAGTTTCAGGACGAACGTTTGGCGCCGCTATTACTCCACTATAAAGCACGCAACTTTCCGCGCTCGCTTAGTGAAGACGATTTGGCGCAGTGGGAAACCTGGCGAGCTCAGCACTTGCAGGCACAACTGCCAGGGTTTATGGCATCTCTGCAGCGGTTAGCGCCGACAGCGACTGACGAGCAGCAGTTTATTTTGCAAGAATTGCAATTGTGGGCTGAGTCTGTTTTACCTGTCATTGATTCTTAGTCTTTAGTTGTGATATTATGGTTATGTTATTTGAATTATATTAACTTAACAGGAGGGTGACTAATGTCGTCTAGAAAGAAACGTAAAATATATGGAGGCATATCAATTTTCTTTGCTGTGTCTGTAGTCTCTTTGGCTGCGATGTTTGCGCCTTTCGCTAAGGCAGAGGCTGCATATAGCTGGAAGGATATAACGATACCAGGCGGTAATGTCAAAGAGTCACGTATTAGCTCTGATGGTTCGAAGTTGATAGTACTACAGGAGGGTGCTACTTTTAATGATCGGAAGCTCCTGGTCTCTACTGATAACGGTGTAAGCTGGAGCAGTAACACGGCGCCAGAAGGGGCAATTAACTTATTGACAAATACAGACGGCTCCAAGTTGGTAGTAAAAGGCAAATATGGACAAAATAATATTCACGTATCCACTGATGGCGGTAACAGCTGGACAACTCCAGCTGCGCCAGTAGAAAGTGATGCAGGTCTACGCATGAGTCCTGACGGCTCTACTTTGACTAAGTGTGGGTACGGCGGACCTCTGTATGTCTCCACAGATAATGGTCAGACATGGGAGCAAAAGGGCAATGAGTGTCCTAGTGCTGTGTTTAACAACGGTAAAATGATTTACATGGATCAGTATGATGACCTAGTAAAGCAATCAACTGACTATGGTGCAACCTGGGAGGTTATTAAAGATGGCGCTGCTGATGAAGCTTCCTTCAGCACTAATGGTAGTGGTATATTTAATGGCACTAAGCTTTCAGTAGATGGGGGACGCAGCTGGAATTCTGTTTCTCCGATGCCAGGGCAGTCTAGTGATAATGGACCTGCGTATCTGGGTGTTAGCGATGATGGTAAGAGGTTATTTGCTACTTTTGAGCCAAGGGGATCATCTCCTACGTGGAGGCCAGTAAACACATCGGTCGACGGCGGTAAAACTTGGCAAGATTGGGGTAATGATATTTTTGAGGGTGGCTCTATTTCAATGACTGCTGATGGCTCTAAAATCTTTGCAACAGCAAGTAATAACATCTATCGTTTAGGCACACTACAATTACCTCAGACCAAGACTTTTGATGTAAGTACAAAGCCTGCTCCGGCAAACACAGATAATTCAGTGGCTAAGTCTATTATTGTGGCTAAATCACTTCGTTGCTATGACATTGTCGCCTCATCAGTTAAGCCTCTGTCTGCTGACGGTATTACGCCTGCTGAGGCGCGAGTGAAGATTTTGGGAGGCTTATCGTTCAATATTAATTGTACCCAAGCGTCGGCCTCGTCAGATATTACTGTGTCTCTTGCAAGCCAATATGACGTTTCGAAGGTGCGAGTTTATAAAAAAGATTCAGCTACGGCTAATCTACAGGATATAACTAGCCAAACTATAATTAAAAATGAAACTGTCGCTGGTAAGCTAGTTACGACAGTGTCATATAAAGTGGTGGACGGTGCTAATAATGACGATGACCATACCGCAAACAGTGTCATTACTGACCCAGTTTACTTCGGTGTGGTGAATAATCCTGCATCTCCAGCGGGTGCAGCATCTAATCCAGCAGGCGTTACTTCTAAGGGTGGTAAATCTGGGAGTCTTGCTGACACAGGAGCTTCTGTTTGGGTAATTGGCGGATTGGCTATCATAGCTATTGCTGGCGGAATAGTTCTAAAACGATACATTTAATGACTAATTAAGTTAAAGACGGAGCGAGCTTTTGAGACTCAACATTGAGACCAGGCTCGCTCTTCTTTGTTTGGTAAAGAAGGTAAGTTGTAACTAGAGCAAGTTCGTTTTTTCGATCTGGAGTAAACTGACGAAATGTCTGATTTATGCGTCGTTGGGTGAGTTCGCTAGCGACATCAATAATTTTCCAAACTAGCGCCGATAATGACTTCCTAAGAATAATAGCTAGCGGTATGGCTGCTGCCCAAAAAATAACCATAGAAATTGCCGATAAGTGGATGTTAGTGAAGGGTATTTTGCCGATAAAAAAGAAGAAAAATAGTTGGTCAACCATAAACGGTGCGATCAATATCGCTCCAGATATCACAATTAAGTAAACGCCCAACTTTCTCATAAGTTTAACTGTAACAAATAAGATATTCACTTGCAATCATAAGCGTAATATGTTTTAAATTAGATTTACATTAGCGCCTAGGCTGGAAAAATTAGTTAAAAACCTGTATAATATAGCGGTTATGGCAGAGGTGATTCGCGTCAAAGGCGCTCGTGAGCATAATTTAAGAAACGTGGATATTGAGATTCCACGTGATAAATTAGTGGTAATTACAGGGCTGAGTGGATCGGGTAAATCTAGTTTGGCGTTTGATACGATTTATGCTGAAGGTCAACGCCGTTACATGGAGAGCTTAAATTCTTACGCTCGTCAGTTTCTGGGGACGATGGATAAGCCTGATGTTGATTCAATTGAAGGGCTAAGTCCAGCTATTTCAATCGACCAGAAGTCAACCAGTCGCAACCCGCGCTCCACGGTTGCAACGGTGACAGAAATTTATGACTATTTGCGACTATTGTTTGCCAGAATTGGCGTGCCACATTGTCCAGTTTGTGGCAATGAAGTGACACGGCGCACGGCTGAGACGATTATTGATGAAATTTTACGGCAATTTGTTGATAAGCGAATTTTACTATTGGTGCCAATTGTCAAAAATAAAAAGGGTGAGTTTGCGCATATTCCAGAGCAATATCAGCGACTTGGTTATGCCAGAGTGCGCGTTGACGGCGTGGTGTATGCGCTAGATGAGTTTCCGGAATTACAAAAAAGTTACAAGCATAATATTGAGTTGGTGGTTGATCGCTTGGCTCTGAGTGGTGAAATGCGGTCGCGGCTAAGTCAGAGTGTTGAACAAGCGCTAGAACTTGGGCAAGGAGTCATCGAGGTTTTAGAGGCTGATAGTGGTGATATAAAAACTTTTTCACAGCGATATGCTTGTATTGATCATCCCGATGTCGAGATTCCAGAGTTAGAACCAAGGTTGTTCAGTTTTAACGCTCCGCAGGGTGCTTGCCCGACATGTACTGGTTTGGGGTCAAGGCTAGAGATTGATCCGGAATTAGTTTTTAATAATAATTTGACAATTTCTGAGGGTGCGATTCGGCCGTATAACCGGATGAACTCTGATACTTGGAATATGAAGCGGCTAGCGTCTGTGGGCGAAGCGCACGGGTTTAGCTTGCGAGTACCGGTAGGCAAATTACCCGATGATGCTAAGCAGAAGATTTTATACGGTACTGGCGATCAGAAATATCGTGTGGAGTTGGGTGGTGGGCGACACTACGAAACGACATATGAGGGGGTTATTCCTAATTTGGAACGGCGCTGGCGAGAAACTGATAGTGATTTTGTGCGGCGGGATATTGAGCGGTTTATGCGCGAGCGGGATTGTTATGTATGTAAGGGTGCGCGCTTAAAGCCAGCAGTTTTGGCGGTCACGGTCCATGATTTGAATATTGTCGATGTGTGCGATTTGAGCGTCGATGACGCGTTGGATTTGTTTAACAAATTAAATCTAACTGAGCAAGAGATGGCTATTGCGCGGCTTATTTTAAAGGAGATTAAGTCGCGCTTGACGTTTATGAGTAATGTTGGCCTGAACTATTTGGAACTAAGTCGGGCAGCTAATACGTTAAGCGGCGGTGAGGCGCAGCGAATTAGGCTGGCGACACAGATTGGGGCTGGGCTGCAGGGCGTGCTTTATGTGCTTGATGAGCCGTCAATTGGCTTGCATCAACGTGATAATGACAAATTGATTGACATGCTAAAACGTCTTCGCGATTTAGGTAATTCTGTGCTGGTAGTTGAGCATGACGAAGACACTATTCGGCAAAGTGATTTTCTGGTTGATATGGGACCGGGTGCTGGCGTGAATGGCGGTCGAGTAGTGGCCACGGGTACACCTGATGTTGTGGCAAAAAACCAAGATAGCATTACCGGGCGTTATTTATCGGGTGCAGAAAAAATTGCCATACCAAAAAAGCGCCGTAAGATTATGAAGGACAGGCAATTGGTTGTTCGGGGTGCTCGCGAAAATAATCTGAAGAATATCGATGTGACGTTTCCGTTGGGGCTAATGACGGTGGTGTCAGGAGTTTCGGGTAGCGGTAAATCGACATTAGTTAATGATATTGTGGCGCGTGAGCTCGCGGCGCGGCTTAATAGGTCAACTACGGCGCCTGGTCTACATAAAACAATTGATGGCGTTAACCTGCTGGATAAAGTCATTGTCATCGACCAGTCACCAATTGGTCGTACGCCGCGCTCTAATCCAGCAACCTACACTGGTATTTTTACGCCAATTCGTGAGCTATTTGCTAGCACGCCTGAGGCTAATGTTCGCGGCTATAAAGCTGGTCGGTTCAGTTTTAACGTCAAGGGCGGGCGCTGCGAAAATTGCCAGGGTGATGGTGTGATAAAAATTGAAATGCACTTTCTACCGGACGTTTATGTTCAGTGTGACGAATGTCATGGCAAGCGATATAACCGTGAGGCGCTGGAAATTAAATATAAAGATAGGACCATTGCTGATGTACTCGATATGACGGTCGAGCAGGCGGCGGAGTTCTTTGACAGTGTGCCTAATATTGCTAGGAAATTACAGACGTTGGTGGAAGTTGGTCTGGGCTATATTAAGCTCGGTCAGCCGGCAACTACTTTTTCTGGTGGTGAGGCGCAGCGGATTAAACTAGCGACAGAACTGTCTAAGCGATCCACTGGAAAAACTATGTATATTCTGGACGAGCCAACAACCGGGCTTCACTCAGCTGACGTTAAGCGATTGCTGGGGATTTTGCAGCAGCTGGTTGAGGGTGGTAATAGTATGATTATCATTGAGCACAATCTGGATGTCATCAAGTCGGCTGACTGGGTGATTGATATGGGGCCTGAAGGTGGAATTGGCGGCGGTAGGGTGGTGGCTAGCGGCACTCCGGAAGACATCACTAAAATACCAGAGTCCTTTACCGGTAAGTATCTTAAGAAAATACTTTAGGTCTATTTCTTACGTTTAGTTTTTGTAAGTAGTACTAGTAGTTGTTTTCTCAGTAGAGCACGAGTGTTTGGTTGTTTTAGAGCGTGGATAAGCATTGGCAGGACTGACAAGAAGATGATGAGGATTGCGGCGACTTCGATGTTAACGCCAGCTTTGGTGAGGAATTCACCGGCATAAAAACCTAGATAGACAAAGAGCGACGACCATAGAAATCCGCCAATAATATTAAATGTCAGGAAAGTTTTATAATGCATTTTACTAGCGCCAGCAACAATTGGTGCAAAGGTGCGAACAATTGGCACGAATCTGGCCAGAACAATTGTCACCGAGCCGTGTTTGTCGTAGAATTTTTCAGTTTGCTCTAAATATTTTTTCTTGAAAAAGCGAGAATTTTCTTTCTCGAATAATCTTCTCCCAACCTTATGACCAAAACTATAGCCAACACTGTCTCCTAACACTGCTGCGATAAAAATTAAAAGTGCAAAAACATGAATATCAATATGTAGAATATTTTGTTGCACCATGTAGCCGGAAGTAAAAAGTAAACTATCTCCCGGTAGTACAAATCCAATCAGCAGTCCAGACTCTGCGAAAACCACCAACAAAATTGCTATTACACCAAAGCTTGTAATCAAGTGAATGAAAGATTCCATACGTCAATTATAGCATAATTACCATGCGATAAATTTGTCTACTCTTCAATGAATCCGCCGGACTGCCGCGCCCACAACTTGGCGTAAACGCCGCGTTTTTTGGCGAGCAATTGATCATGCGATCCGTCTTCGACGATGCGTCCGTTTTCTAAGACAATTATACGATCCAGCTTGGCGATGGTTGATAAGCGGTGCGCAATGACAATTGAAGTTCGACCCCTCATCAAAGTCTCCAGCGACTTTTGAATTAGCGCCTCTGATTCTGAGTCTAATGCTGAGGTTGCCTCGTCAAGAATCAGGATTGGTGCATCTTTCAAAATCGCTCTAGCAATGGCGATGCGTTGCCGCTGACCACCTGACAGTTTCACGCCGCGCTCACCGACCATGGTGTTAAAGCCGTCTTGCAGCTTGATGATAAAATCATAAGCGCCAGCTTTTTTGGCGGCACGTTCAATTTCAGTATCAGTCGCGTCAGGCTGGCCATAAGCAATATTTTCGCGGACTGAACGGTGGAACAGTAGCGGCTCTTGTGGCACGTAGGCGATTTGTTCGCGCAGGCTTGCCTGAGTGACCTCGGCAATATTTTGGTCGTCAATGGCAATCTCCCCTGAGTCGATGTCGGCAAAGCGTAATAGTAATTTAGTCAGGGTAGTCTTGCCGGAGCCACTTGATCCAACTAGGCCAATTTTTTCACCCGGCTGAATATTGAGCGAGAAATCATGAAATAGTGTATCACCTTGACCCTCGTCGTGCGTAAAAGTGATATTGTCCATTACGATACCACCGCGCGTAACGTCAAGTTTCGCGTCACTTCGGTCAACCAGTGTTGTTGGTGTTTGAAGAATTTCTACCATTTCGTGGGCGTCGCCAATGATACGGTTATAGCTACGCATAATGCCGTTCATGTTCCATAGTTCGTGGGCGACACTACTGGTATAAGTGATGATAAGGTAGACTGCGGCTACTGAAACTAGGTTATGCTGAGCGGCATATACCGCAAAGATAATTGCTCCTATTTTAATCAACATATTGATGGTTGAGTAGACAGTGCTGACTTTTAGAAATCCATGCATTGTATCAAGGCTGGCGCTGCGCCATGAGCTAACAGTTTTTTTGAAACGCTGCTGTTCTGTCGCTTCAGCACCAGATGACTTTACGGCCAAAACATTTGAAAGCACATCCGCCAATTGTCCGCTTAACTTATTGCTGACTTTAGCTTCTTTCTTATTCAATTTAGCCATTGGCTTAGATCCGTAATAGACGACAACACTAAAGACAATCGAGAGAATTAGTAGGAATAATGCGTATTGCCAGAGTAGAGTAGATAGGACGATGATTGAGCCAATCAGGGAAATGACTAGGGGCAAAATTGACCAGATAATGGTGTCCCAAAAACGCTCAGTAGCGCCGCTTAATTTGTTGGTTTGGCTGACTAGTGAACCACTGAACTTGCTTGAGTGAAAAAACATCGTTTGATTAGTTAATTTGCTAAAACATCGTACGTATAAATCTCGCTGCATGGCGGTTTCAAATGTCCAGGCAAGGTATAAAACTAAACGCCAGCCGATGACGCTCGACCATAATTGACTGACGCCGTATAGGCCAATTAACATCCATAAATTGTTAGAATCGTGTAGCTGGTTATGTTGGATGATGCTT
The DNA here is from genome assembly GCA_938046775.1 of uncultured Candidatus Saccharibacteria bacterium. Classification (GTDB taxonomy): domain Bacteria; phylum Patescibacteriota; class Saccharimonadia; order Saccharimonadales; family Saccharimonadaceae; genus Nanosynbacter. The sequence continues at coordinate 108,382 of CALIXB010000027.1, forward strand.
AATAGTTGGGCAATAATCAACGGACCAACAAAAATAGTAACGGCAAGTGTGACGATTGCAAAAAATATTGTTAAGTTTCGACGGTGTTTATAAGGTGATGATGCTCGCCAAAATAAACTTAATATTTCTTTGTTATTTAATTTATTTTTCAAATTGACTCCTTTCTATGAAGAGGCGTTTATGAGCTTGGTTATTTATTATCGGATACTTTGTCGCTAACTAATAATTACCCTTAAATAACCATGTTACAATAGCTCGTTGATTTGCTATAAAGTAATGAAAATTGATTTGATTAGAGGAACTCATTTGAGTTCATAGACTTGGGCTATTATATTGAATTAGCTATCTTAAGTCAATTGTTGTTGCAGAACACTTGTTTATTTATTGTAAATAATTTACAATAGTAACATGACGCAAGTAGTTAGGCGCTTAACAAAATACACGAACGACGTGCTGGTGATATTAAAAAATAAACATCATGCGACAAATTCGGATATTGCTCAGGTGCTGCGAGATACTTACTCTGATGTTAGTGATACGACAGTGCACCGCGTTACTCAACGTCTACATGGAGATGGGTTGATTGGCTTGGCTCCGCCTACAAAGCGAGGCTGTTTGCGTTATGATGCTTGCGTAGATCCACACGATCATTTTTTGTGCGATAATTGTGATAATTTGCGAGATATCATAATTGCAGAAGAAGTGAAAAAGCAAATTGCATGTGAAATGGATGATTGTTATTTTGATGGACCGTTAGTAATAATGGGGACGTGTAAAAAATGCCAGAAAAGGAGGAAATAATGGCGTTATATGAGATTACAACAAGACAAGAATTTGAAGAGAAAGCGCTAAAAAGCGACAAGCCGGTGCTGGTTGATTTTTGGGCGCCGTGGTGCCCACCATGCCGAGCGATGGCGCCAATTTTACATCAAATTGCTGAAGAAACTGAGTTTGATGTCGTCAAAGTCGATACTGAAGCCAGCCAGGAAAATGCGCAGTTGGCTATGGACTATCGCGTTCAAGGTATTCCGAATATGAAGGTTTTTGTTGGCGGTGAAATTGTTGAGGAGATGGTTGGCATGAAACCGAAGCAAACGCTGATCGATGCTTTAGAGAAAGCCGCAAAGTAGAAATTAAGTTAAAAGGAGGATTTTTATGAAGGGTTTTAATGGAAATATTGAAGAGTTGACGGTGCAGAATAATAATTTTCGCCAGGTGCTTTATACAGCGAAGCATTGTCAATTAGTATTGATGAGCTTGCCAGTTGGTGGCGAAATTGGTTCAGAGATTCATGAGGAGAATGATCAATTCTTCCGATTTGAGGCAGGCCAGGGCAAGGTCTTGATTGATGACAATGAGTACGCCGTATCTGATGGCAGTGCTATTATCGTGCCAGCAGGTGCTGAACATAATGTGATAAATACTGGCGAAGAGCCGCTTAAGCTCTATACGATTTATAGTCCAGCACATCACAAAGATGGTATTGTTCGGGCGACACGCGAAGAAGCGGAAGCTAATGAAGAAGATTTTGATGGCGTAACTACGGAATAGGCTACCGCCAAAAGAGGAAGTCTCTATTAAATTGGTGGATTTTGTGGCTTATAAAGAATCAGTCATTAGTAAGATGTTCGGCGTATTTGGGTGGCAATTTTTCGTGGAATTGCCTGCGTCATGTCGCTACTGTTTAAGCTTGGACCTAAAAAGATCGTGTGCGGGTGATTATTTATCGTGATGACGGCGATGTTCTGATGGCCAAGAGTCGCTTTAGTCGTCAAGAATGGGCTTTGCCAGGCGGCGGCGTGAATCGTAATGAGAGTTATGAACAGGCTGCTGCGAGAGAGGTTTTAGAAGAGGTTGGACTAAAGATAGATAATCTGCGATACCTTGGAAAAACTAATTCTCATGAATCGTACGCAAAATTTCCAGTTCGAGTTTTTGCGGCGCACGCGTCTGATTATGATATAAAATGTAACTTTGAAATAATGGAGACTCGGTGGCTTAGTAGAGGGTATATTCCTAAAGAGTATTACACTCTGTATTTTACTAGGTATCAGTAGATATCTCTGTCTTTTATGTATAATATAAACATGAATAATCAACAAATTGCCCAGCTTGAAATAGTAAAATCTAAAGTCCGCCAATTACTTGGTGGCGACACCTCGGGTCATGCCGATGATCATGTCAAGCGGCTGAATGGCCAGCAGCTGCAGCGGCTGGCGGGACAAAATGTGTCTGACGTTTTAGAAAAAGTTGGGAAATAGCGCCATGGTTGCATATCGGCGTACCAGAACCCGAGATAACGGATATAAAAAGTTATTTATTAAAAAGCTCTTGCGATATTTGCCACACCATCTTTTATTGGCAATCACTCACAGGGTTCGGTTGCGCAGTGCTGAGAAGCTGTTAGATAGAACGGCTCACAAGCGGATTATTACAACAAAAACCCTGTGCCAGTTTAGTAGTTCGGAAATGAGCGAATATCAAAAGTTGACAAAAAGCACTCAGTTTTGGCATGGTACTGGCCGCTGGCAGCATGGTGAGCACGGCACAGTTGATGTCCTGAAAAGTTTTTGTGATACTGGTGGACTCAAACCAGCGCGTGATGTATATGCAGTTTTTGGCGGTAGTGACCAGCATATCATACACTCAATTTCGTTATGTCGGAGCCGCATGGTAGCACGATCGTATGCTGACATGCATGGTCTTGGCTGGAAAGAGAAAAATCGCTATGGTG
>CALIXB010000028.1 GCA_938046775.1 uncultured Candidatus Saccharibacteria bacterium
GTTAACAGACATTAAACCTCTATTATTCGCAAGTTCTACAATATTATTCGATATCGCCACGTCACAACGTCGTATTTCATCTATAACAGCAGCCATACTAAATCTCAATCTCTCCAGAGATTAGTTTTGGTAAAAGTGCGTCACGAAGGGCAGCGAGAGTTTGGATTTGCTCATTGCTGTGCGACATTAAAGCCAGTAGCTCGCTAAATATTGGTGCAAAAGCAGCAAGATCATTATCGTCCGGCAATTCTACCCGATAATTTTCGATCATTCCTTTTGTGATAAACTTTATTACCGAGCCGCGCGAACCACCCGTGATAAGCGACAAATCTTTCTTCATTAAAAAGTATAAAAATCCTAACAATTCTTCGTTGTGGGGTATTAATACATACGTACGCTGGTAAGCTTCGAATTTACCCGTATAGTACTTAATGTTAAAGTCCCCATTTCCGGCAACCAATATAGCCGATCCGTCAAAAGAGCAACTAGGTGCGCGTGAAATTGTTTGCGCACATGTGAAGAATGGGAATTTACCATCCTTGGTCCCAAAATTTGCATCCTTTTTACCCGTCTTAACCGGAAAAAATTCCCCCAATGACCTTTTCTTCCAGTTTTTAGCATCAGGGTTATCAATAAAATAATGACGAAAGAGGGTTTGACCGAGCTGCTCGAGGGTTTCGTTCATGCGGCGATTGAGCTCGATTTTTTCATCAAGACTGCTGAGAATATCGGCAATTTTCTTTTGTTGGTCGAGAGGTGGCAGATCTATACTAAGATTAGCTAGTTTTAATTTGGAGAGCTCTGTCTGCCCAGTGCTCCCCTCAGCCAGTAACTCTATCTCATTCTGACGACCTTTTAGTACATAGCCAAGATACTCAGGGAATACCAAATCTGGATTAGGTCGAACGATTGTTATGTGACTATCTACAGTGGCCGGCCTGTCTAATTTTAAAAATTGAGCAACACGGCCAAGAGTCCCTTGACCTGTAGAATTAACCAATATGTCGTTATCCCTAAGTATTCGATCATCATGTACTCTTTTTGCTTCTGTATCGGTAAATCTAGCATCTTTTAATAATACTCGCCAATCACGAATACATTTTTGATTTAATACATAAAAATCATCCTTCTCTGTATACTTTGGCGCTGCACCTCGGGCTAGGAATAAGGTTATTTCTCTTAGTAAAACTTTTTTCATTGATCAACTTTTATTACAATTTCATTCCACCAGCTATAATAGCAATGAGTAAGTCCAACGATTTATCTCCGATATATCCGAGCGTCTTTATTATAGTGTCTTTATCTTTCTTTTTTATTGATTCATTAAGATCCTTCAATAATTCTTGTGTTTTATCATCTTGTTCGTTGATGATTTGACTAACATATCTACTGTCAATATTGATATTACTTCCAGTAATGTTTCCAAAGTTGTTTTGGCGAGCATCAATATTTATTGAAAATAATCTTCCGAATTTATCAGGATCTTCAACTAAATCTATACCCCATGCAGTTATAGCAACAGCACTATAGTTCAAATATGGCTTACCCATAAACCTACCTTTAGTAACCACTAAATTTTTCTGCTCTAAATAGGCAATCTCTTGATGAAGAGTCTTTTCATCAACATTTTTCAGTAACTTTTCAAGTTGACTCGGTTCAATTCCAAAATCATCATGTCTATACTTGTATACAATCTCCAATATTCTGCGTCGTATTTCTTTTGGTTTCATAATTTTACCCCTCCTATTTCATCCGAAAATTCATCAAGTGTTTTTAAGTAAGCATACAAAGCCACAGATACACGAGATTCCAACTCTACATGAACTGCTCTAGCGGCATCTTCGTTAACAAATTTATTTTGCGCCCATTCATTTAGCGGTTTTAAGAAAGCGTCAATATCTAAATTAAAAGTAAAATCTAATTCCTGAAAGTCATTATGCATTGCTAAAAGCCGCCCAAGCTGCTCTGATTCAAGGATACCCTGATATAAAACTATATATTCTAGTGCAACTGAGCGTAACCTCGATAGACTATCTGCAACATGCTGCCACTCATCCTTTGTTAGAGTTTGTGCAATATCTTTAGGTTCATGTTGTAATAAGATTCCTTTTAGGGCCTTGATATATCTCTTTCTTTTATCATCCGTCAAGTCTATAGTAAACACTTCTGGCTCACCAGCCGCAATATGGTATCGAAAAGATGTTAGAGCAAGTCTAAGGTGATGGTCTCGTAATTGCTGCATAGCATGTTGTGCAGCCTCTGTAGCATATCGCAAACGATACTTACGATGTCGCTCAACCAACTTATCAATAAAAATGACGGTGGGTATTACTGCCAAAAAACTAGCCGAAAGATTAATTAAAACTTCTCGGGCTAGGTCATCTGACTGCAACAAAGATGATAACCACCACATAATACCAGCAAGTAAAACCATAAATATAAATATCGATATATATGGCCATTTCCTAATACTAATCATAATTCTATTCATCAATCAACCCTCTATTTTGGCAAGATTCTCTTTTATCTTTACCTCCAGCTCGCGGCTTTTCACAAATTGCTCCTCAAGCTCAGCCGTCAACCGGGCAAATTTCTCGGCGAACGGCTCATCATCTTCCTCAGCCTCCTCGACACCCACGTAGCGGCCAGGCGTCAGTACATAATCGTGTTGCTTGATTTCTTCTAGATCAGCGACTTTGCAAAAGCCCGGCTGGTCAGCGTAATTCGCACTGGCAGTTTTGTAATCATGATATATCTTTGCTACCCTGGCAATGTCCTCTTCAGTCAGCTCGCGGTTGCGGCGAGTTACCATTTTACCCAAATTATGCCCATCAATGAACAGCACTTTACCGTGACGATTGGCACGATCACGCGACACAAACCACAGACAGCACGGTATGGCTACATTAAAAAACAGTTGGCTTGGCAGTGTGACGATGGCGTCAACCATATCATTGAGCACTAACTGCTTACGGATGTCACCTTCACCGCCAGTTTGACTGCCCATGCTCCCGTTTGCTAACACAAAACCTGCCGTGCCGCGCGGGCTCAAATGGTGAATCATATGTTGAATCCAGGCAAAGTTAGCATTACCCTTTGGTGGCAGTCCATACTTCCAGCGTGGGTCGGTCTGCAAATGTTCTTGACCCCAGTCACTAATATTAAACGGTGGATTAGCCAAGATATAATCAGCTTTCAGGTCGGGAAGCTGGTCATCCATCAAGGTGTCGCCGCGTTTGATATTCGCGTCAATTCCCCGAATTGCCATATTCATCTTAGCTAACCGCCAAGTGGTTTCGTTGAGTTCCTGACCATACACCGCGATGTCGCTGACGCGCCCAGCGTGCTCCTCGACAAACCTCTCACTCCAGACGAACATACCACCGCTACCGCAACACGGGTCGTACACGCGCCCGCTGTATGGCTCAAGCACTTCTACCAGCAATTTCACGATGGAGCGCGGCGTGTAGAATTCGCCGCCGTGTTTGCCCTCACTGTCAGCAAACATACCCATAAAATATTCGTAGACTTGACCAAGCAAATCTTTAGAACTAGCAGTATCAAATTTGATATTGGTAAACAAATCGATTAGCTCACCCAGGCGGCGTTTATCCAGAGCTTCACGAGCATAATTTTTCGGCAAAACACCCTTCAAACTTGGATTATCACGTTCAATTGCCTCCATGGCGCTGTCAACTAACACGCCAATTTCTGGCTGTTTGGCGCTCGCTACGAGGTGCTCCCAACGAGCCTCCTTGGGAATCCAAAAAACATTCTCCGCCAGATACCAATCCCGATCTTCGGGATCATAATTCTCATCGACCGCCGCCCTGTACCGCGCCGAGAACGCATCTGAAACATATTTCAGAAAAATTAGCCCCAACACGACATATTTATAATCCGACGAGCTAATATTACCCCGTAATTTATCCGCCGCAGCCCCTATAGCCTGAATATGAAGGTCTACAACCTGTACACGACTACAGACTACGATGAATTTTGATGTCTGCACCGCGGCATGCATCGCCGAAATAAAGCCGGAAGTCCCGCCGAACACATGTTTGGCAGGACTTTCGGCATGTTGCGGGGCTCGACGCTACATTCTCTTTCCGTTTTTCTCATTCACAGAAAAAAATACTCCACTTATGCGCCGTCCGGCCTCACCATCAGCCGTCTTGCTATCATTGATGAAAAAACATACTCAGAAAAAGGCAAGACAGCATCTGGTATCATTCAGCTTATATCTTGATTTTTAATAATTTGAGACAACGACCATCGTCCTGAAATCTCATTTACTCGAATTATCCTCACGATAAAAAAGGTCTACGCTCGTGAGAAAAAGAGCTTCACCTCACGATAAAAAACGTCGGAGGTGGGAAAGGCGTGCTGCTAAGTGGGCAAAAATGTGTGGGATAACGGGAGAAATAAAGCACCTTATTCCAACTTTGACAATGGGCAACGAAGGGGCGGGATGTGCTTACGGACGCTGCGGGGCTATGGGGGAAACTTCGCCCTTTGGCAATAAGAGGGCGGGATGCAAAGGTACGTGATGCTCCTCGCCGAGGCCGAAGATGGGCGATGAAAAATAAGGGTGAAGGGTGGGCGACGGCGGCCGACTTAAAAACTTTCGCCCCAATCGGCGCGGTCAAGGTTGCGATAGCTGACGGCTTCTGCAATGTCGTCGAAACCGATCTGATCCCTGCCGGCCAAATCGGCGATTGTGCGTGCCATTTTCAAGATGCGCTCATAGGCGCGGGCCGAAAGGTTGAGTTTTTTCATAGCTCCCGCCAGTGCGTTTGCACCAGCCGCGTCGGGTTGTGCAAACTGCTGAATCTGCGCCGCAGAGAGTTGTGCATTGCAGTGGAGTCCCGGAATGTCTTTGTAGCGCTCCGTCTGCACGTCGCGCGCCTTGATGACGCGGGCGCGGATACTTTCGCT
>CALIXB010000029.1 GCA_938046775.1 uncultured Candidatus Saccharibacteria bacterium
TGGTGGGGGCGGCTGGGATCGAACCAGCGACCAATCGGTTATGAGCCGACTGCTCTAACCCCTGAGCTACGCCCCCGTAGAGCTTATTATAGCGCATCAGAGGTAATTAGAGAAGTTTTCCAGCGGCAATTCGTACAGCTTCTGACCAAGAAGTGAAACAGTGCGGTGTGGAAGCCAGTTCATCACTGGTGATTTTATGTCTAATTGCTAGAGAGAGTTCAGCTATTATGTCGCTGGCGTGCGGTCCGACGATTGTTGACCCAATAATTACTCGTCTTTGATTAATAATTAGCTTCACAAATCCTGTTCGCTGGTCGGTAATATTGCTGCGTACCGTGGCTGTCAGCGGGACAATTGCCATTTTAACTTTTATGCCTTTCTTTCGGCAATCATTTTCATTCATACCCACTTGGGCAATCTCTGGCTGCGTAAAAGCTACTTGTAAGCGTGGTGAGTTGCCTGTCTTTAGCTTGTTGTTATGCAGTAAATTATGAGCAGCTATACGGCTTTGGCTTAAGACTTCATGTGTTTGAATGGTAGCATCCACGACACTTCCAGCAGCAAAAATATGTCGCGCAGAGGTTCGTAGGGAAGAGTCGACAGAAACACCTTTTCTTGTGTATTTTACGCCAGCATTTTCTAATCCCAAGTCTGTCGCAGGTATTTGTTGGTCGGCAATTAAAATTTCATCGACACGTACTGATTTTTCAACTTGACCCTGTAGGAAAGTGATGCGTTTTTGGATTGAAGATTTTTGGATTGAAATAACTTTGGTGTAGGTTAGAACGGATATATTACGGTTTTTCTTTGCGTCGTTAGTCAGGAGGTTGCTAACTTCCTCGTCAAAATTCGGCAAGATTCGCGATGACTCTTCTGCTATATAAACTTTAGTGCCTAAAACTGAGAATATATGAGCCAGCTCCAGGGCTGTAGTGCTCGACCCTATAACAAATATGGTCTTTGGTAGTCGCTTTAGATTGAAAATAGTTTTTGGGGTGTGGTATGTAGTGTTTTCTAATCCAGGAATTTTTGGAATTTGCCAATCAGAGCCAGTGGCAATAAGGAATTTGCGGGCCGATAAGTGTCTGCGATTTACGGCAATTTCGTTTGGGCTTAAGAAATGGGCGTTTCCTGCAAACACGCTAATGCCTTGTTTCTCATAGTAGCGACGGTTTCCGCCGGCGCCAGTTCTTTTGGTGACGACATCTTTCCAGGAGAGCAGGGAGGGGTAGTTATAGCCGACAGAGTTAGTGCGTAATCCAAACTTAGCGGCATTTTTGGCAATCTGATAAGTGTTGATGGTGTAGGACATAAATCCGGTCGGTACATCTCCCCAATTTGGCGATTCCCCGCCAAATGTTGATTTTTCTACAACAGCAACTTTTTTGCCAGCACTAGCCAATATACTGGCTGCTGGCGAACCGCCAGCGCCGCTACCAATTACGATATAGTCATAGTCAAATGTCGGTTTTTGTGACATTAAATCTCCTAAATTATAGTTTTATAATTCTTATATAAATAAGCCGCGTCGGGATGTAGGTCTTTCAGAATACGCTGAGCTTGTCGTCGAATGTCGGCAGAAGTTATCTCAGGGCGAGTTTCACACCAATTCATAACACCTAAAGTGACGGTTTTTGCAATATCCTGGGCCTGTCCTTCTGGCGTGCGAACGCTCAGGCAGGTAGCAAATATAGAATTATGTAGTTTATCTGGGCTAAATTCTTCTGGCGGTCGCTTCCCTTGTTTTGTAACATAAATTTGCTCGGATCTTACCATAGGCTACCTCCGTAGCTGATTACGCCGATAACGCGATCGACAAACATAAAGGCAGCTAGGATAAGTAAGCTTCCGCCGCTTGCAAATTGTATAAATCGTTTATGGTTTTCTCGCCATTTTTGCAGACTAGAAATATTGTGACCGCTGCCGACTAGCACGATGATAATTAGAAGGGGTAGTATTGATACGATGATATAAGTGACGACGCCGGCAACTTGTAGTAATGGGTTTGGTAGGGTGATTATGGCTAGGCTAGCAGCAATCACTGGCGCAATGATGAAGATAATTTCTGCAATTACACTGGTTAGACCTAGGGCAAAACTTTCAATAGAGTTTTTAGTCTTTTTGGTGCGTTTATTTAGATAATCAGCAAAACCGCGCGGAATCCATAATGAGGTGCCAGGCTGGCGGCGATAATAAAATGCCCAGATGGCGATACCTAATCCAAACATCATTCCAGAAACAATTGCAGCAACGAGCTGCTCGGTACTGGTGACATGATGGATTAACAGAGATAAAAAGTAAGAAACCGAGCTAATTAGTAGCAGAGTGGTGGTTAATACGCCAATCGCAAAACTGTTGCTCATGCGAAAGATTTTTCGTTGAGAGGTTTTTTTGCCAATTGAATGACCACTTAGTAATGTCAATACACTGACACTTAGTTGAAAGCTGGCGTGGATAATTGCCGCAAAAACTATGATGGCTAGCGATGAGATTATTACTGGGGTCATGTTTGTGTATAAATCCTTCCCCACTAGTGTAGCACAAGCGGAATAAAAAGGTAAATAATAGGCTAAAAAGGTATTGCTTTTTTGTCAAATTTATGATAGTATAAGGACAGTTAAATAATTAACACAAAAAGGAAAAACATCATGGAAATAAATATCAGCGAATTGTCTGAATTTTTAGAGGTAACTCGAAAAAAGGAATTGGCAACTTGGGATCGACAGCGCAATTCGTGGGAGCTGGATAGTTTTGTGTCGCGACAGCTGGCTGCCCTAGATGGTGTTCAATCTGATGAATTAGAGTTAATCTAGTCATATAAAATTCCTCGCCAGTTGACGAGGAAAATAAATAATCTCTGGTAGCACCGGGTGGACCCGAACCACCGACCTCAGGCTTATGAGTCCTGCGCTCTAACCAGCTGAGCTACGGTGCCACG
>CALIXB010000030.1 GCA_938046775.1 uncultured Candidatus Saccharibacteria bacterium
CAGCTTTAACCTTTGACATTCTTTACTCCTTATAGTTTTCTAAAAACAATCTGTTCTAGTTTATCGAAAATAAAGCCAGTTGTCAAGCGGTTTTAGCCATGTCTATGGGCTTTAATACTATAATTTCTCTGGCAACTACCTGATCTGGACGATGATACAGGAGATTTTTACCAATAATTGGCTGATATCCAAGTTTGCTTAGGTTTTTTATCAGGGGTAAATGTGTAAATTGTCCATGTTGATTTTGCCAGGCGGGAACAGCCATACACAGTGTCGATTCTGGGCGAATTTGATCATGTATGTTCTTCAAAAAATCACTAATAATATGATTACAATTTCCAACCACCTCTTTAAGCTTTGCGGGACTGGGTGGGGCGGAGAAGGGTTGACCTAGGTATGTTTCGCAGACGACGTGGGTAATTTGCTGTTTTTGCTCGGGGGTTAGTTTGATCGAGGTGGCGTCAGCTTGAAAAACTTGCCAGGCGGTGTTTGTGAAAAAAGTCTTTTCCAGCCAGCGCATGTTTTCTGACGTGTAATCGACCATTTTATCGCTGAGGTCGCTCCCGTAGGCGTTGATGCTTAGCAGAGTGGCCTCTTGGAGAACGGTTCCTGTACCACAAAACGGATCCCAAAGGTAGCTTCCAGATTGAGCGCCGGATAAATTGATCATAATTTGCGCTAGCTTAGGCGGAAGCATTCCGACAAAGGCATCACGCTTTGGGCGCTCGCGATCTCGTTGGGTGTATGAATTGATATTTTGAGCACCACGACTTTCGGCTATCAAAAAATCTCCATTTATAGCTCTGACTATGATAATCTCAATCTTCGTTTCAAACCTGCCAAGTTTATTATTATGAGAGGTGGCCGTGGAGAGAGCGGCGGTTTTATTGGGAATTAGACGTAGGCTAACGCCAGATTTTTTTAGGGAATTTTTCAAAATAATTCCGATTTTTTGAATATTTCGGGGATCTACTTTATTGCCGTAAAAGCTAATTCCAAAAGTTATTTTTTTCTGGTTATGTGAAAGATTTTTTGTGTACTTTTCAACGATGACTTTAGACGCTTGAAGTAGGGTGTGATGGTCGGATTTTTGTGATTTTACGCGGCTTACGACGCGACCACATTTGATTGTTCCGCCCAGGTTATCAATAGAAAAGTTATCGGAGTCGATTGTAGCAGCTTGACTGGAGATTTTTTTAACTCTTTCAGCGCCATAAACCGCCTCTAACTCGGCGATAGAGATTTCTGGTTGTCGGCCAAGGATAGCGATGAACATATCGTAATTATACCATTTATCGTGGTATAATGAAGGTTATGCTACCTAAGGTCTTGCAATTATTTAAGTCGCCGCGAACCATTATGAGCGTCTTGACGTTAGCGGTTTTAGCTATTGTTATTTTCCTGTCACGACATGAGCTGGTAAAGGCGTGGGGGCTATTTTTAAACGCAGATTTATGGCTATTATTCTTACTATTACCATTTCAAATTATTGTATATTTTGCTGGCGGTGAAATGATCTTCTCTTATCTTAGAGATAAGAATCTGATTCACCATATTTCCAGATTAGAACAGACAAGGATTGCCCTAGAATTGAACCTGGTTAACCATATTTTTCCGTCGGGGGGCGTTAGTGGAATTTCATATACAACATGGCGGATGCATAAGCTGGGGGTGAGTTCGGCGCGCTCGACATTTGCCCAGGTGATTCGTTATGTGACAGGATTTTTATCTCTCTTAATCCTATTGGTGATTGCCGTGCTGGCTCTGGCTATTGATGGTAAGGTCAATAGATATATCGTAGCGGCGAGCTTCTTGTTGATTATAGTGGTGCTGGCGCTGACTTTTGGATTAATATTTATATTTTCATCCAAGCGGCGTATGCAGACAACGGCCGCAGGTGTCTCGAAGTTTATTAATATACTAGTAAAATATGTGACTTTCGGTAAAAAACGACGGATTATAAATGCTCAGAAGGTGGAGGACTTCTTTGTTGACATGCAAGATGATTTCCAGGATTTGGCGAATCATCCAAAGCTGCTAAATAAGCCCATGATTTGGGGAATTGTCTATACAGCCTTTGACGTGGCAATGTTTACAGTAGCGTTTATGTCTTTGGGGGTTTTTGTTAATCCAGCAATTTTAATGGTGGGCTATGGAGTTGCGGGGTTAGCGGCGCTTTTTGTATTTACGCCCGGTGGTACGGGGGTTTACGAGACAATCATGATCATATTCTTAAGCATGGCAGGAACGCCACCGGACTTAGCAATTGCTGGAATTATTTTAACGAGGGCAATTTTACTAACCGGCACTATTGTCTTTGGCTATATTTTTTACCAGCACGCATTGATTAAATATGGCAAGCCAAATGACTCCCAGGTTTAGCGTTAGTAATTTCCTGGCGGTCGTTAATCAGACTTTTGAGGCTGTTTTTGCTGGCGCGGTTGAAGTGGAGGGTGAGGTTGTCAGCTTTAAGTCGTATCCGCCAAAATATGCCTTTTTTACTCTGAAGGACGAGGATGGATCGGTTAATTGTTTTGTGGGCTTTAGCAATCTGCGGACGCCAATCGAAGATGGTATGAAAGTGGTGGTCCGGGCGATGCCAAGCCTGAGGTACGACGGTAAGTTTAATTTGCAAGTTCAGAAAGTTTTTCCGCTAGGCGAGGGTAATCTAAAACGGAGTTTAAACATTCTGAAGCAGAAATTGGCTACCGAAGGGCTATTTCACGTTGATCGTAAACGGTCGTTACCGCGTTATCCACATCGGGTGGCTGTTATTTCTAGTACAAAGGCGGCAGGTTACGCGGACTTTATGAAAATCTCTAGAGATCGTTGGGGTGGTGCGAAATTTATTGTTGCTAATGTTAATGTTCAGGGTGACGGCGCGGCAGATCAGATTATACGGGCAATTTCATATTTCAATCAAATGGCAGAACCGCCAGAGGTAATTGCTTTAATTCGTGGTGGCGGTAGTGCTGAAGATTTGGCAAGCTTTAATGACGAACAGCTGGTTAGAGCGGTGGCAGGTAGTCGCGTGCCCATAATAACCGGCATTGGACACGAGATTGATGAGAGCCTATGTGATCTGGCGGCGGATGTGCGAGCTGCAACACCTAGTAATGCCGCTCAGCTGCTATTTCCAGATAAACATGAATTAGTTAGACATCTACATTTTCGATTAGTTGGTGTAAAAGATGAAATTCAGAGAGCTATTGACGAGCAGATATTTAGAGCAACAATGTTGCAAAAAGACGCGCTTGAGCAGTGGTCAAGTCAGGTTAGGGATGCTATAAATGCAACATTGTCGCAACAAAAGATTATTGCTGAATACGATCCAGAAATGGCGTTACGACGTGGCTACGCTATGATTAGCGGTGATTTACAGGTTGGTAGTATTGTTAAGATTACAACAAAGGATACAATTATGAAAGCGAGGATTGAAAGTAGTGAACGACGAAATAACAATTGAGCAAATGATGACAGAACTAAACGAGCGAATCGCGTGGTTTCAGGGCGATGATTTTAATTTGGATGAAGCTAAGCAGAAGTTTATCGAGGCACGAGAGCTGTCAAAGAAGATTACGTCTACGTTAGAAGATATGCGACATGACATTGAAGTGCTTGGGGAAGATTTTAGTGTAGAATAGGGTGCTTTACATCACTTAAAGCATAAGCTATACTCTAAAATATGATGAAAAGAGATAAAAAAGAGCGCGGCTCAGTTAACGGCTGGATGGTCGGTACAATCAGCTGTTTGATATTATTTTTAATTGCTGGCTCATTGGCTATTTGGGCGTACATGCAATATTCCCATGAAAAAAGCAATGTTGATAGTAAAGTGGCAATTGAGGTTGCTAAGGGTAAGAGCGAGCAGGCTGAATCAGACCAGAAAAAATTTTCAGAAGAAGCGAAGAATCCGCGGATTGAGTTTGTTGGTCCTAGCGAATATGGACGCGTATCATTTATGTATCCAAAAACTTGGAGTGTGTATATAGAAAATGACGGCAGTAACAGGGGCGATTATAAAGCATATCTTAATCCGGTAGCCGTTCCGTCAGCGTCTAATAAAGCGAGTCGATTTGCCTTGAGGCTAGAGATTATAAATAAAAATCTAGACACAGTGCTTAATGACTATCAGTCTCGCCTGAAGAAGGGTGAATTGACCTCAAGTAGCACTGAGTTTAACGGAATCTCCGCTACGCGCATTGATGGTACGTTCGAGAAGGAGCTGCGTGGATCTGTCGTGTTGATGAAGGTCCGTGACAAGACCATCCGCTTCTCAACTGATGCGGACACATTCAAGCCAGATTTCCAGACGATATTAGGCACTGTAAAAATTGCTGAATAGAAAAACCGGCTCAAGTTTTGCTATACTAGAAATGTATGGCAGGTAAAGAGTGGAGTGATGCTGATTTTGGAGGGCTGCCGAGTGTCTTGGTGGCGGCGCATGAGCTAAAAACGCCGTTGTCTTTAATACGGCAATTGACGCTAATGCTCGGCGATGATTTGACGAGTGAGGCTGATAAAAAACAGATCCAGCAGCGTATCGTCCAGACGTCCGAGCAGGCACTGCAGTTAACGGTCGACTTAGCAAATTCGGCAAATTTGACACCGTCATTGTTTCCGCTGGAGCCAGTTAATCCGTTGGCAATATGTCAGCAAATGGCCGCAGAAACGCGATTTAATGCAGTGCTTTATGGGCGGAAAATTAGCTGGCCTCGGAGCGGGCGCAATAGCCGATTGATATTGGCGAATCGGACGTTATTGGGGCGGATTTTGGCAAATTTTTTAAACAACGCTCTGAAATATACCGAGGACGACTCAGAGATAAAAGTGTCGGTTAAGGCTGTTGGTGGCGCGGTGAGGTTAAGTGTGCGTGATTTTGGACCGATGATGAGTTTGAAGGAATATCGGCGGCTGCTTGATGAGATGGATGCGCGAAAAACGGTGCGGACGCGGCCGGAAAGTAGCGGCTTGGGTATTTATGTGGCTAGCCAATTTGCCCGGGCAATGAATGGCCAAATTGGTCTAATTAGACATCGAGACGGTTTAACATTTTATGTAGATATGCCGATTAGCCGGCAGCTGAGTTTGCTATGAAAAAATTGCTGATCGTTGAGGATGGTAAAAATTGGGCGGATATTTTATGCGGATATGCGGCGGCGGTTGGCGCGGAAGCGCGGGCGGTGGTTTCTGGCGGCCAGGCGATGGAAATGATTGACGATTGGCAGCCGGACGCGATTGTCTTGGATATGCTGCTGGCGGGCGAAACGGCGGTGGCGCTGCTGAACGAGCTGAGGTCGCATGCGGATTTGGCGAGATTGCCGATTGTAGTTTGTAGTAATGCAGATGTCAATTTGGCGGATTTGCGGCCGTTTGGCGTGAGAGCGCTGCTGGATAAGGCGTCAATACGCCCGGATGAAGCGCGGGCGATTTTTAGAGAGGTTTTGGATGGGGCAAAGTGAGCGGTTAAAAGCGATTGTACTGAGGCGGACGAATTACGCCGAGGCGGATCGAGTATTGCAACTACTGACGCCGAAAGGCCGGCGCAGTGTCATTGCCAAGGGTGTGCGGCGCGAGCGGTCGAAACTGGCGGGCGGCATTGAACTATTTGCGATTTGTGACGTGGTGATTCGTTCCGGACGCGGAGATTTGGGATTGTTGACCTCGGCGCGGCTGGCGGCGTTTTATCGGCATATTTTGGAAGATTACGAGCGGATGCAATTTGCTTATGTGGCGATGAAGCTGGTGTCGGCGGCGAGTGAAAATATTGACGAGCCGGAATGGTATTTTGTGCTAAGTCAGGTGCTAGAGCAATTAAATAATCCAGAGATTGACCAAAAGCTGATTGAAACCTGGTTTTATATGCAATATGCTAGCTTGCTGGGTGATGAGCTGAATTTGCGCACCGATGTGGCAGCTCAGATGTTGGCGCCCGATAAAAAATATATGTACGATAGCGCGGAGAAGGGCTTGCGGCTGGCGGAGCAGGGTGATTTGTCGGCAGACGCCATCAAGCTACTTCGGCTCATCCAGGCGAAGCCGCTGGCGAACGTGGCGCAAATTGGTGGGATAACTGAGGTGATCAATGATTGCTGGCTGGCAGTGCGGCAACACGCGGCGGTGTAATATTACCGTCAAAAATGGTATACTGTAGCTAATAATGTGAATCGCCATGTTGCCAACATGGAGAAAGGTTTTTTTGATGAGTCAAGCAAAAATGGAAGATATTATCAGCCTGTGTAAACGCCGCGGCTTTATTTATCAGGGGTCGGATGTGTATGGCGGTCTTTCTGGTACCTGGGATTATGGTCCGCTGGGCGTGCAACTGAAGCGTAATATCATGAATTTGTGGTGGCGCAGGTTTGTTGACGAGCGTGACGACATGTACGGCGTGGACGCGGCGATTTTGATGAATCAGAAGGTATGGCAGGCCAGTGGGCATGTGGATACCTTCGTCGATCCGCTGTGCGAAGACACGGTCAATCACCGACGCTACCGCACCGATCATATTCTCAAAGACAATGGCGTTGACGCCGATGGTATGACCATGGAGCAGATGGATGCGGCGATTGTAGAAAAAGGCATCAAAAGCCCCGATGGTAATCCGTTGAGTAAATCGCGGACGTTTAATATGATGTTTGAAACACAGATCGGTGCCGCGGCGGATGTTGCACGTCAGTCAATGCTTCTTGAGGGCGGAAGTCTTGCTAAAAAAGTCGACTCATGTGCTGATGTGGTTAATTTAGAGAATAAAACTATCGTACAGGAATCACTCCTTCGGGAATATATGGATTATGTTAAAAATGATATATATGGGTATCTCGTTGAGCAAGAGAGAAATACTGTTTATCTCCGCCCCGAAACCGCCCAAGGTATCTTTACCAATTTCAAAAACGTCGTCGATAGTTTTTATCCTAATTTGCCGTTTGGTATCGCTCAACAGGGCAAGGCGTTTCGTAATGAAATTGCGCCGCGCGACTTCGTCTTCCGTTCCCGCGAGTTTGAGCAGATGGAGATTGAATACTTCGTCAACCCTGAGCATTGGCAGGAAGCGTTTGATGAGCTGCTGTCGGCGACGCATGTGTTTTTAGCAGAATTGGGCTTGAAACAAGAGCACATCCATGAGTTGGACGTGCCGGCGGAGGATCGGGCGCACTACAGCAAAAAGACGATCGACATTGAATACGATTATCCAATTGGCCGCGAAGAGTTGATGGGTATCGCTTACCGGACCGATTTTGACCTGATGAACATCCAGCGCGCCAGTGGTAAGAGCATGGAGTACACCGTCAAGGGAACGAACACAAAATTTGTTCCGCATGTCATCGAGCCGTCGTTTGGTGTGGAGCGGGCGCTGATGGCGGTGCTGTCGGGTGCTTACCGTGAGGATGAGCAAAACGGTGAAAAGCGGGTGTATTTGGCGCTGCCAGAGCACTTGGCGCCGGTTAAATTTGCCGTTTCGCCGCTACTCAAAAATAAGCCAGAATTGGTGGAAAAAGCCCGCGAAGTCTACGCTCAACTCGCCAAAGCCAACCCCGGCCGGGTGATGTGGGATGACAACGGCAACATTGGCAAACGCTACCGCCGCCAAGATGAAATCGGCACCCCGCACTGCGTGGTCATCGACTTCCAGACGCTGGAGGACGGCACGGTCACCGTGCGCGAGCGGGATACGACGGAGCAGAGGCGAGTTAAGATTGAGGAGTTGTAAATGGCAAACACCCAGAATAGTATAGATTCTCGCGAGGATGAACTTTTCGCTCAGTATCGGCAGGCTTATTATAAAGACGGTGATTTAGATCTGGCTCTAGCTAAACTGGAAGAAATATTGGAAATAACTAAGATTAAGCAGTATGTATCATATCTTATCTTATAATTGATGTGTACTCTCAAATGAATAACAAAGCCAAAGAGGCGTATGAAGTCGCAGCCAGGGGTGTAGGATACTCTGGTCCTTTCTCGGGACTATACAAGCAATACGCTGAACTAATTCTTGTTGTTGATGGCGACAGTGATGAAAATCTTAAGGCTGCGCTATATTACATAGGGCAAGCTATCGAATTGTATAATCAAGAGATTATTAGTGAGAAGGTCGATGAAAGCGTGGTGTATGACGCTGAATCGCTAAAATACTGGTTTGATAATAAAACTAAGACTCGTATAGATATGGCAAGTCTGCAAAATGATATAAAAAGTCTTATATATAGCCGAACTTTATATGATGGAATGAGGCAGGCGCTTTTTACTGCAATTATAACTCTCATACTCTCAAGTGTTCAGGGACTAGAAGGAAGAAAAATCTCGGATATTATAGCTATGAATGTGTCGCTAGTGGTGGTACTGAGCTGGATTTTATATTTAGTTGGGAGAATTGGATCGGGAAAAAGACTCATCCCTAGGCCTAATTCTAATTCAATTGGTAAATTCTTGGGACTGTCGATAGTGTTTTTACTGGCGATCAGTCTTATTGGTTTGATCGCAGTTAGTATTCTGTATATTTATAAGTGGGCTATATCTATGGTATAATTATCCCTATGTCAAAAATCACCAAAGGACATATCATTACACAGAATTTAGATGGAACGGACCATCTGGATTGTTTGTATCGTATTTCGCTCAAAGCCTTGATTTACAACGACGCTGGGCAAATTTTGATCGTCAAAGAGATTGGGCGGATGTATTGGGATCTGCCGGGTGGAGGTATGGATTTCGGTGAGACGATTGAGTCGTCGCTGAAACGTGAGCTACTTGAAGAAGTTGGCTACAAGGGCGGTTTGCGCTATCAACTGTTTGACGCGTCGGACGAAATGTACATTGAGCGGATTGATGCCAATCAAATCTGTTTTTATTGCCGTGTCTGGCCGGAGAATTTTGACTTTGCGCCAGGTGAAGAGGGCGACGAAGTGAGGTTTATTAATCTTGAGGAGCTATTGCTTCAGAAAAGCGAAGTGGATGCACCAGCTCGAGCCTATGGGGCGCATATGAAATGGCAGGAGCTGTGCAGCTTAAAGAGTTAGCCAGTAGAGTAGCATTGACTTTTATACTATAATAGTATAGAACATAAATCATGGAAAGTCTTAAAGGTGGCGTATCTTTTAAGGTTAATTTTATTAATTCTGGCGATAATCCGGGAAATTCTTCTGGCGAAAGCCAGCGCCTGATAGGAATTTATAATGGGGATTGGTCTTTGGGGGGGGACGGTGCTGTAAAAGCGTCTATGGCGCTTTCCGAGAGGGCGGGTGATATCCGTAGCCACGGCAATTTAATAGAGAAGGTCTGTGGAGTTGGTGAGACTGAGGTGCGAGTATCTATTTCAGAATGTCTGAATATCAAAGACGAGAGTGTGGAGTTGAGTGGTTGGCTGTTAGTTGATCCTATTATACTATGCGGCAGAATTTCTTTCTTGCATAGAGTGATGCCAACCAAGCTTTTTGTTCCTGATTCTCTTGAAAATGATCAGAAGTTGGAGGTTGTTAGAGTCGCCCTGCGTGTTGGGGCTGTAGCTTTGCATTGTTCGGGATTATCATTAGAAGAACTCAGGAAGTCTCCCGCTAAGTATTTTTCCTCGGATGAAGTAGACGAATTGGTTTCTCGTTTTAATGGCAATGTGGATTTTGGCAGAGAATGGGGAGATATTAAGAGGGTAGTTACAGGACCGTAGCATATCTCTAAGGTTTAATATATGAAAAAATCTAAGAATTACGGTGCCAGAGTTGAAATCGATAGTCTTATTAATGGTGAGGTTGATAATAATTCACTTTTTACTCTATTGACGGAGCTGAAAATCAGGGACGATGTTTTTGATATGCGTATATTATTGGCTAGTAGTAGTGGTAAATGTATGGGACACAAAGCGTTGGCTGAGAAGCATCTTGCTAGTCGATCCACGTCTATAGAATCGCCATATGAATTCCCTTATGATAGGACTGAGTTGCGCAGTTGGCGGGATGAGCTTGGTATATCTTCTGCTGGGGGATTAAAGGGGAGATTTAGGGGGGGCGATACCTACTTCTCTTCAAATAAAGCTGAGTATTTTATGAGGCGAGTAGCTGCTGTTGCTGTCGGACTTTGCTTAGAAATTCCTTTACCAAAACTTGATTCTACTATGGAGTTTTCGGCCGAAGAATTGGAAGAAGCCTGGCCAAGATTCAGAGGTTCAATTTACATTTAACATTGTCGTTGTTATAATAACCATATGCATATTATTCTTGGTGGGACGAGCGGGCTTGGTCTGGAGATGGCTAAGCAATTGCGTAAACGTGGCGAGCGAGTATTAGTGTTAGGCAAAACTCACGACTCGCAAAAGCATGGTGAAGGTTTTCCCCTGGACGTTTATTACGCAGATCAAGTGGAGGCATCTTTTTCGCGAATTGAGCAGATTTTAAATGGTGATGATATTGAGCAATTTGTCTGGGCGGCAGGTTATGGCTGGCGCGGAAATTTTGAAGATCAGTCAGACGCTCGCTCCATGGCGGAGGTAAATTTTTCTGGCGCTTTACCGCTGGTGCAATGGGCTTGGCGTAAGATGTTGACTCAGAACCGCAAATCAGTCTTAACGGTCATTGGGTCGACTAGTAGTGTCAAGGCGCGCTCCGATGAGGCTGTATACGTGGCCACCAAACATGCTCAGGCGGGGCTGGCGCGCAGCTTGGGGATGCAGGCGGATGAACAGAAACTACCAGTAAAAGTTGCGTTATTTCTGCCAGGCGCTATGAAAACACCGTTTTGGAATGGTCGGGATTTGCCGACTGATTATGTATTTTTCAATGACCCAGCTAAAATTGCTACACATATAATTAATGCTGTCAATTGTCAGCAGCAGCCATTTTTAGAATGGGCATTGCCAAAAGGCACGTTGGTGTAATTACATCAAGGTGTTATAATTCAAGTCATGATGACTGGTAGTTCAAATAGTGATTATTTTGGGGTAAAAATTGTAGTTATTGGCGGTGGAACTGGTAGTTTTACGCTGCTTTCTGGGCTAAAAAAATATACGCATAGTATTACGGCGCTAGTTAACATGGTTGACGATGGTGGCTCAACCGGAGCGTTACGTGATGAACTGGGTGTTTTGCCGGCGGGAGATGTCCGGCAGTGCTTGGTGGCGCTGAGTACTTCGCCAAAGGTGCGCGACCTGTTTAATTATCGTTTCGATGAGGGTAGTATGAAGGGGCATGCATTTGGTAATTTATTTATGGCAGCTCTGGAAAAAATGACAGGGAGTTTTGCCGAAGCAGTGGAGCTGGCGAGTGAAGTTCTGGGCGTTAACGGGCGAGTATATCCGATCACTCTGGATGATACGACAATGTCAATTAAGCTGAAAGACGGCACAATTGTTAACGGACAGCACGCGGCTGAGTCATTGCAAATTCCGCGCGGCGAGCGTCCGTGGCTGGAATTGAAACCACCAGCCGGCATTAACCCAAGGGCGCGTCAGGCGATTTTAGACGCAGATTTGGTGGTTATTGCACCGGGGCTGCTATATGGCAGTTTGGCTCCGGCATTGTTGGTACGTGGAGTAACTAGGGCTTTGGCGGAGACTAGAGCAAAGAAAGTTTATGTTTGCAATTTGGTTAATAAACCGGGCCAGACAGATGGTTTTACCGTGGCGGATTTTGCGGATGAGATTGAGCGATTTTCAGGAGTGAATATGGACTATGTGCTGTATAACGATCATCGCCCGCCAGAAGATTTGATTAAAAAATATGCTCATGACGGTGAATATTTGGTGGAGTGGAATAAAGATTTGTTGAAAAAGAAGCATTATTATGCCTCGGGAAAGCGGTTGATTGCTGATACTGCTTGGGTTAATAAAAATTCCGGCAGCGACCCGCTGGCAGCACAGCGCAGCCTAATCCGACACGACGCCGACAGGGTGGCGCGCGAGCTGATGCGGATTTATTTTGCCTAAGCTTGCTATTGATTTTTAAAGCTTTGTGTGTTATAATAAACAAGTTATGCGCGAGCAAAATTCAAGTGCGTCGACTTCAACACAGGAAAGGCAGACGGATGCTGCGCATCTGGATCTGCTGAAACATGATATTCCTGAGAGTTGGTATCCGAGCCCTAAAGCACAGAAGCTTGTTGGCGTGCTCGAAGCGGATGTTGACAGAGAGAAGGGAGATGCGATCGATCACGCGTATCGCTCTTTGAAGATACTTTCAACATTTTGCAAGACACTTGACCCTGAAAGGCGTCTCGCGATGGCTGATGCTATGTTGTTGCACGATATTCCTGGGCGTACGTTACACCGCGAGACTGATGAGAGGGCAAAACTGTCGGACCGTGTGCAAGAAGGCTGGAAAGAATATATCGCTCAGCTTGAGGACTCAGACAAATCAGTCATTGACTATATGCACGACCAGGTGGTTATCGGTACGGAAGCTCGTGATTACCGAGAGGCTATCAAACATCAGTCAAATGGGATAAGTGCACACGACAAAGAACAAATCATGAATTCATCATATGAAGGCATGGTGAACGTGGCTGGTTGGCGTATGGGTATGCCGGAGATTCGCGGTACTGCGCTGGAAAAATTGGCAGGAGAGGTGAACATTGAATCTCTGGTCATCAAAGCAGCAGAAATGATGGACAGTCTCAAGAATCCACCCAAGCAGGATTCACAGCAGCTGCGCAATATTCTTGAAGTAGAATCATTTTATTGTCCATTTTTGGAAGCGATTGGTTATGACGCGATGGCTGCAGAAATGGCCAGCACCTGTAACATATATCGATTGCGTGGGCAAGGGCGCGAAGACATCATCGACAAAGCCGTTGAAGCGTATCGTACGAATGCCGAAAAAGACCCAGCAGAATTGGCGATGCAGATGTTTGGTTTGTCTGAAAAGCCAGAAGTGAGATGGATCGTTAATGAAACATCAGATGAAGTGTATAGCGGTGTTAATTGCCGTTTTGCTGAGTTGACGATACCTATAGCTGGTGCGTTGCGTCGAGTTTTATTCCGACAAAAATCCATCGGCTCAACCGCAAAGAAAATGTCGGTGAAGGGTGAGAGGTATGATATTATGGATGCGTTTGCCTTTCTTGTGATTTGCGACGCAGGTGACGATACGTTTGATAGAAATCATCACTATGAGATGCGGGATGAGGAGATTGCAGACATTCACGCAACGCAGACAGAAGACCTTGCCAAGGTATTTTCATCATTCGTAGACACCATCACTGCCAATGACAATCTGCTGTTACGCTCAGGTGATGGTGTTAGCCAGCCTATTTACGTACAAGGCGACTCGACATACGTCAACACGGTTCATGGTGCTTTGTCCTCGGCAAATAAAGCAGTCGTAAATCAGGAACTGAGAGAGGAAGAAACACCCTACCGTGTCTCGAGGGCCTCGGCGCTCGTTGGTCCTGAGGGGTTGCCAGTAGAAGTGCAGATCATGACTGACCTTGACCGAAAATTAGCAAGAACAGACGTTACAAGCCACGCAGTGTATAAGAACAACGGCAATGATTCGTTGCGTTGGCTGCAGAAGCTACACAAGCGCGTGGAGCATATGAAATATGGTAAGGGTAACCCAATCTCAAGGGCAATGGGTAAAACTGCATTGACGGCTATCATCCGTGGTGTATATCCAGTCATGTTTGCGCCAAATACACTCTACCGTAAGCGAGTACAGTAAGTGTTATAATAGGGATAATGACGACGTATTATACTGACGGTTCTGCTTCACCCAACCCTGGTCCGGGCGGTTTCGCGGTGATCAAGGATCTCCAGCCGTGGATTTTGGGCTCGGAGGATGGCGAGACGACCAACATTCGCATGGAAGGCAGGGCGCTGATTGCGGCACTTCAGGATGCGGACGGCGCGCCGTGCGTGATTTATACCGACAGCGAATTTTGGATTAATGTGGTGACCAAGTGGGCGCCTGGTTGGCAGCAGCGTGGCTGGACAAAAAAGGGCGGTGAGATCAAAAATCTGGACATCGTCCAAGAATTATATGAGCTGTATTCAAATTCGCAG
Organism: uncultured Candidatus Saccharibacteria bacterium; assembly: GCA_938046775.1. Taxonomy (GTDB): domain Bacteria; phylum Patescibacteriota; class Saccharimonadia; order Saccharimonadales; family Saccharimonadaceae; genus Nanosynbacter. The sequence goes on from CALIXB010000030.1 coordinate 13,985, forward strand.
GCGGAACTGCGTTGGGTGCGCGGTCACGAGGGCGATGAGGGTAATGAGTTGGCGGATGAGTGGGCCAACCGAGCGCGTGAAGGCGAAAGATTGACGAAATAACAGCTAGCGACATCTGATAAAAATTGCTATACTAGAAAAATGGAAGAAGTGAGGGAAACGACTGATATTTTTTTGTGGGCGAATCAAACTGATGCGAAAAAGAATGATTTACAGATTGAGTTGTTTTTGTTTAATAAAAATTACACGCCGTATTTTATGCCCTTGAAGGGCGATGTTGAGCAGCAGCTGCGGCCATTATTTTTGTTTGACTATATCAATCAAGTTAATTTGGGCGCGGGCACTGGTCTTAGTGTGCGGGATTATGAGCTGAGCGAAGCGGAGGATAATGTTTTGTTGAGGACCGACCTGGAGAAGGTTGGACGAGCCGAGACGCTGATTCATCTAATTGAGCACGAGCGTGACGACATCGTAGAGTTTTCGGAAACTGAGCATGAGTTTAAGCGAATGAAGGGGCTGGTGGCGCGGTTTACTGATCCGAATAATCCAGAAAAAATCTTTTACACCGCCAAGTTAATTCAGCAGGGACAAACACTCAAAAGCGCGCTGGCGTGGGAGTTTTCTGATGGCAAGTTTGGTGCGTTTAAGGCAGAAGTCGGTTTTAAGGTGCCGGATGATAACCAGGTGCTGATCATTGGTCAGGATATTTTCGCCTTTAATCCAGGCAAGTTTGAGCGGATGTTTGGCTATGAGTACAAGAAGCAGGTGATTGCCGATAAGAAAGTGGCGGAAATTGAAAAGCAATATAAGTTGAGTTTCCCCGAGGGCTTGGATCTTAATGCGCTGGTCAAGGAGCGCAAAAAGACTATCAATAAACTACAGAAATTGGAGATCGGCGAGGTTAAACAAGAGCAGGTGCTGGACTATGCTGACGAGATGCAACTAGAGCTGATGAGTGATGATAACGGTGCGATTATCATCATGGATGGCAATGATCTCGACATGTTTGTGAACTTGATCAATGAGGATTATATCGAGAGTAAAATTACTGGCAAGCGCTACGAAATTAAGTCGAAAAAACTGCTGGGCGAGCCAGAGGGCGAACCGCCGCGAGGTTAACTATGGATCAAGAATTGGCGCTGGCGATTTTGATGAGCGGTCGGTCAGCGCTGCTGACGGGTGCGGCTGGCACCGGCAAAACGCACCTGTTGAATACATTTATTGCACAGGCGCGTGACCAGGGTAAAAAGGTGTCGGTAACAGCGACGACGGGCTTGGCGGCGACGCATTTGGGTGGTAATACGATTCACAGTTGGAGCGGTATTGGCGTTAGCGATCATATCGCGAACAATTTTTTTGATCGGCTGTCAAAAACGCGGCGTGAGGTGATTACCAAGACTGATGTGCTGGTGATTGATGAGATTTCCATGCTGCATGATTTTCGGCTGGACATGGTTGATCAGGTGCTGCGTGGTGTCCGGGAAAATGACCAGCCGTTTGGTGGCGTGCAGCTAGTGATGAGCGGCGACTTTTTTCAATTACCGCCGATCAATCGTCCGGGCGAGCAGGGTGGCGGCTTCGTGGTGTATTCGGAGGCGTGGCAGGAGTTGCAGCCGGCGGTGCTGTATCTGGAGCGGCAATATCGGCAAAATGACGAGCAGCTGCTGGAGATTTTAACGGCACTGAGACATGACGATATTAGGCGGCATCATGCCGAGACGCTGCTAGCGCGGACTGAAATCGAGCTGCCTGATGGTGATATCACCGAACTACACACCGTCAATGTTGATGTTGATGCCATTAACAGTCAGAAGCTGGCGGAGCTGGTGGGCGAGGAGCGGGCGTATCAGCAGACGACGACTGGCTCAAAGGTGTATGTCGAGAGTTTGCAGCGGTCGGTGTTGGCACCGAGTGAACTGGTGTTGAAACCGGGTGCGTTGGTGATGGCCGTGAAAAATTCGCCGCAGAAATTGTACGCCAACGGCAGCATCGGCACGGTGGTGGATTTCGAGCCGCTGACCGATTATCCGATCGTCGAGTTTCGCAGTGGCCAGCAGGTGACCATGGTGCCGGATGTGTGGGAATTGCGTGACGGTGAGCGCAAGCGCGCTAGCATTTCCCAGGTACCACTGCGCCTGGCGTGGGCTATCACCGTACATAAAAGCCAGGGCATGACGCTGGACGCGGCAAAAATTGACCTGAGAAAGGCGTTTGTTGAAGGTATGGGCTACGTGGCCTTGAGCCGGGTGCGGGATCTTGATAATCTGTACCTTTACGGCATTAACCGAAAGGCGTTGGCGGTCTCGCCTGACGCGCTGGCAATTGATGAAGTGTTGCAGCGGGCAAGTAGTGAAGCGGCCAAGCATTATCGTCCAATGCTGGAGGAGATGAAGCGGGCGCAGTCAACGCCCAAAAAATCCGGCAAGAAATCTCAGTCCGGCAGCTGGCAGCAAAAAATTGCCAAAATGCGCGAAACGCATCCGAAGGCCTATATGCCGTGGGAGAAAGCCGACGATGACATTATCAAGCAAGACTTTATACAAGGTGCAACTATTGAGCAGCTTAGTAAAAAACTTGGACGTCATGAAGGCTCGATTAGGATACGGTTACAGAAACATTTTGGGGAAGATACCGTAGCGTAGCTTCAACTTGTATCAACACTAGACTTTTCCACAAAAATGTGGAAAAGTTTTTAGTTGACGCAAAAATGGGTAAAAAGTCATAAAAAGGGCTTGCAAGTGGGTAGTTGTGGGTAGTATAGTGGAGTCAGTGGAACGAAAGTTGATGGCAATCACCAACGAAAAACAAACATCCACTATAAAAAACAACTAATCTACCACGGAGGAAGGACGACGTGCAGACAGATTACTTTGAGCGAAAGTTGGATGATAAGCGGCGCTTGACGATTCCAGCCGAACTCAGAGCAGAGTTTGCATCAGGCGTCGTACTAACTCGCGGGTTTGGCAAATATCTTCACTTATACCCACAGCAAATTTGGGATCGGGAAGTGGAGAGCGCGCTGACCGGAAGTATTCTGGATGAGCGGGTGGCCGACCTGAATGTTAAGTTTCGCCGTGGCAAAACCGCATCAGCACTCGATCAAAAACAAGGACGAGTAACGATTGAGCAGCATTTGCTCGACTACGCTGGAATTGACAGAGAAGTCGTTGCTGTGCGAGCAGGGGAATATTTTCGGCTAATAGCGGCTGAAAATGCGGAATAGTAGATTAGCTAGGCACCTTAACAATTAAAACCTCTCGAGATCAACTATCTGGGTATTTGAAAATGGCGTGTGGCAATTTGCTCCACATTAAAAACGGCAACGCACATTCCTTAAAACACCTCCCAAAAAACTCCACCTCACACATAAGTCTCTTTGGAAAACATGGTTGTTACTGACAATCAATAAATTTCCACTCTAAGACAACAAAAACAAACAGAACACAAATACAAAAAAGCCAGAATTAAATATCCAGTTAGGTGATCTCGAGCAGCAAAAGAGGAGGGGCTCACCCCTCCGGCAGCCAGCCGAACTAAATTCGTCTGCGCTGCCTCCTCCCCCTAAAGCTCGCTTACGCTCGTGCGGATCGGCTTGCGGGATGGTATACTTTTGCTATGAGTATTAAAGAACATCCACCACAGTCGGAGACGCTTCAAGTGAGCGAACCGATTCATGTTCCCGTACTTTTAGAGATAACCCTTAGCAAGCTGCAGCCAGCCAAGGGCGAGGCGTACCTCGATTTAACGGCTGGCTATGGCGGCCATGCCAGGGCATTCTTAAATAGGACGGATAATTATTTGAGCTCAGTGTTAGTCGATCGTGATGAAAACGCGATTAAAACATTGGGCGATTTGGCTGAAAAAGGCGTAACTTTAATTTACAAAGATTTTGTGAGCGCAGCGCAAGATTTGGTCAAGCAGGGACGCAAATTTGACGTGATTTTGGCTGATTTGGGGGTGTCGTCACCGCAGCTTGACAGAGCAGAGAGAGGTTTTTCGTTTCGGTTTGACGGACCGCTGGATATGCGGATGGATAATCGGACGGAAACGACAGCAGCGGATATCGTCAATTCATATTCGGTTGACGAGCTGACGCGGCTGATTACTCGTTACGGCGAGGAGAATCTGGGGCGGGCGAGGCGAATTGCGCAGGCAATTGTCAGCGCCAGGCCGATTCAGGGGACGACCGAGCTGGCTGATTTGATCAAGCAAACCGTTGGTCGCGGTAGTATGAAACATCATCCTGCGACTCGTACTTTTCAGGCATTGCGCATTGAGGTCAATCGCGAGCTTCGGCTGATTGAAGAATTATTGCCACTTTTGCCACGTTTACTTAATAAGGGTGGGCGAGTAGGAATAATTAGCTTTCATAGCTTGGAGGATCGATTGATTAAGCGTTACTTTTCGGAGCAGGCGACGGCTGGATATGAAGCTGAGCTAATTGTTCAAGAGAAAAAACCAGTGTCTGGGACTGAAGATGTTCACAATCCGCGTAGTCGAAGTGCAAAATTTCGCTACGCCGTGAAAAAATAAAACAAAAAGAAGGAGGCAATATGCCAATCCACATCAAAGTAGAATTCCAGAATACAGACAAGGCAGAGACTGTTTCAGTACGCCGCGGCTAAACTAAAGCGTATTCCGGAATATACCTTAGAAAACCAGCCTGTCTGTAGCGGGCGGGCTGGTTTATTATGCCAATATAAAACAGATAAAAATAAAAAGATAGAGACAAATGACAAACACCACCACATTTACTTCACGACGCTCACACGGTCAAATGCGCCGCAATCAGAATTCGACACGTTTTCAGTCTCAGGTCAAACTTGGTCCTGTCGCTCATACAGTGCTAGTGGCATTGATGATTACAGTACTGGGCTTGATTTATTTAACCCAGGCAACACGATTAACAGCCTATGGCTATGAAGCTCAAAATTTAGACTCAAAGATTACCGAACTTAGTGCAAAAAAATCAGAACTGGAAGTCCAGAATGCGCGTTTGACAGCGTTAGAAAAGGTGAAGAACAGCAATGTTGCTTCAGCCATGACTACAACCGAAACGCGTTATGCTCAATAAGTGATATAATAAAATAAGCAGTATGCAGCGGCTTATTATTCGTTCAAGAACTGGTTATTTGGCCATCGTTTTACTTGTAGCGATGGCGGCTTTTGTGTTGAGATTATTCCAATTGCAGATTCTACAATATGGTAAATACACAGAACTGGCTCGTGCTAGTCAGCAGCGTCAGTTTGTTATTCCTGCAGAGCGTGGGAAAATCTATATGATGGACGGGAAAACGCCAGTGCCGGTGGTACTAAACCAAGCGACTTACACGGTGATTGCGGATCCTCAGGCGGTTGACGATAAGGAGCGGAATCAGATTATTACGAGCCTGAGGGAGATTGCTGGCGGGGAGATGACTGATGGGGTGGCTGAGCGTTTGGCTAATAAAAAATCGCGATATGAGGTTTTGGCAAAAAATATTACCAGAACTCAGGCAGAAAAATTAAAAGAGAAAAATTTTGCTGGGGTGCTATATCAGCAGGGTTCCATCAGGAGCTATCCTGAGGGTGGACTAGGCGCGCACGTTTTGGGTTTTGTGAATGTAGCGGGCGAAGGTCAATATGGCGTGGAAGGCTCGCTTAATAACCGACTGAAGGGACGTGATGGTCTATTACAGTCTGTGACTGACGTAAGAAATGTGCCGCTCACTGTTGGAAAAAATAATATGCGAATTGAGGCAAAGTCTGGCGATAATTTAGCGTTGACGGTTGATCGAAATATTCAAAGTCAGGCGGAGTTGGCGCTTAAAAAGGGGATTGAAGCGGCAAATGCCACTGAAGGCAGTGTGGTTATTATGAATCCCAAAAATGGTCAAATATTAGCATTGGCCAACTACCCGACATATAATCCAGCGGAGTTTAGTAAGCAAAAGAATGCGGCGGTGTTTATGAATAGCGCTTCGATGGTGCCATTTGAGCCGGGTTCAATTATCAAGTCATTTAGCTTTGCTACAGCTATAGATAAAGGGGCTGTTACTCCGTCTAGTACATATAATAACACGGACTGTATTAAGGTTGCCGATCGGACTATGTGTAATGCTTTAAGGGGTCTAAATGGTACCACTACGATTCAAGGAGCGTTTAATAATTCTCTTAACGTTGGTACGATTACAGCAATACGTAGGTTGGGTAATGGTTCGCAGATTAATCTTGCTGCTCGTCAAGTTTTATATGAATATTATCATGATAAATTTGGGTTCGGTCAGAAGACAGGAATTGAGCTGGGTGAGGCGTCAGGGTATATTTATCCGCCAGATAGCGTTGAAGGTAACGAAGTACGCTATTCAGCAATGACTTACGGTCAGAGTATGAATCTGACTATGGTACAAGTGGCGGCTGGATTCTCGTCGCTGGTAAATGGTGGCCAGTATTATAAGCCAACTGTCCTCAGAGGGGTAATTGATGGTTATGGTAATCTAAAATCGTCAGAAAGTAAGTCGATTCGTCAGACAGTAAGCGGCGATACCTCGTCGCAAATGAGGACGATGTTAGCGACTGCTCGCCAATCTTCTTTCTTGTCAAAAAGTGACAAGCCTGGCTATGAGATTGGTGGAAAAACTGGTACGTCCGAGGCGGTGGTTAACGGCTCTTACACCCAGAAGGAAACAATTGCTACTTATATTGGTTATGGCGGTGGTAAAAATGGTTCCGAATATGTCATAATGGTACGTGTAGCGGCGCCAGGTAAAGGGATTAATCTACAAGGAAATCTCCATGCTGGGCCAATTTTTACAGATATATCCAATTGGATGATTGATTATATGAAAATAGCACCGAAGGAATAGATATGGGAGTAGCCTTACAGACAGTCACTAATGAATTAACTCATGTGTTTTTACTGAGCGTTGGGGCGTTTTTACTGGCGATGTTTTTGACGCCAGTCTATACGTTTTTTGCTTATAGATATCGATTCTGGAAGAAGCAAAGATCGGAGAGTACTGACGGTAAAAAATTAAAGGTTTTTGCTAAGTTTCAAGCGGCAAAACTACGGCGAAATATTCCAACAATGGCGGGTGTGATTGGTGTGATTTCTATTTTTATTGTGACGTTTTTCTTTAACTTGGACCGAGCTCAGACATGGCTACCATTGGCGGCGCTGGTCGGTGGTGGGGCGGTTGGGCTGATTGACGACGTTATTAATCTACGTGGCCTAGGCGGCGGGGCGGCGGGTTTACGTAGTCCGGTAAAGTTTGCGCTAATTACGCTTATCGGCGTGGTTCTTGGCTGGTTCTTCTTCGCCAAATTAGGCGTGATGAGTTTTCATGTGCCGTTTATGGGTGATGTAAATATTGGCTGGTTGATTATTCCGTTATTCGCGTTTGCGGTGGTGGCAACTGGTAATGCGGTGAATATTTCTGACGGCATGGACGGGCTGGCTGGCGGTCTGTTAGGTACTAGTTTTGGTGCTTTTGGGGTGATCGCTTTGTTGCAGCAACAGGTACTGTTGGCAGGGTTCTGTTTTACGGTGGTTGGCGTACTTCTTAGCTATTTGTGGTTTAATATTTATCCAGCGCGTTTTTTTATGGGTGATGTTGGTAGTTTCGCCTATGGAGTGAGTTTGGGGGTAGTGGCTATGCTGACTGATTCGCTGCTATTGTTGCCCGTAATTGGTTTACTATTCGTAGTAGAGGCAGGATCAAGCCTGATTCAAATTGCTAGTAAAAAGATATTTAAGCGGAAAATTTTCTTATCTGCGCCAATTCATCATCATCTGGAAGCAATTGGCTGGCCGGAAACTAAAGTAACGATGCGGTTTTGGGTGATTGGCTGCGTGATGGCATTTGTGGGGGTTATGCTAGCACTGGCGGGGGGACATATTGCGTAATTCAGTCTCTAGAAAACACCAGGCTTCCACGCAATCGGTTCGCAGCCACCGACCGATGTACCAGATTGTGCTGTATATGGGTCTTTTATTGCTGCTCGGACTAATCGTTATGTATGCACTGGGGCCACAACGCGCTAATGTGATGAATTACGCTTATGGCACGAATTATAGTGATACTTATTTTTTTGGTAAGCAGTTAACTAGTGTTGTTATAGCTGTTGTGGCGTTTTCGGTATTTTATTTTGTACCGTATAAGTGGTTTACGGGCGAGCGTTCAAAATATGTTCTTTGGGCGGGATTCCTGTCGTGCATCTTGTTGTTTTTGCTGGGCTCGCTGCTGCATTTGTCATTGGCCAAAGAAACTAACGGCGCGTATAGATGGTTTTATTTGGGTGGACTGGGTAGTTTTCAGCCGTCAGAATTGTTAAAGTATGGCGTTTTATTATTCTTGGCGGGATTTTTGGGGCGGCGTGCTTCTCAGGGGAAAATAAATGATGTTCATGAGACACTCGTTCCGGTTGGGGTTATTTCTGCACTTTCGCTGCTGATGATTGTAGTTTTACAGAAAGACTTAGGCACCGGTGTGTCTTTGATAGCCATAGTGCTGTCAATGATAGTGGTATCTGGTGTGGATTGGAAAATAATTGGTAAGATTTTAGGAGTGGTGGCATTTTGTGGGTTAGTATTGATATTTACCTCACCGCACCGAATTGAGCGGGTTATGACATTTATTCAGGGTGATAGTCATAAAACCGCAAGTGGTCAAGAGGACAAAAATTATCACATCCAGCAGGCTAGAATCGCAATTGGTTCGGGGGGCCTTCTGGGGCTTGGTATTGGTAAAAGTGTTCAGGCGACCGGATATCTACCAGAAGCGATTAATGACTCAATCTTCGCTGTTATGGGAGAAACATTTGGCTTTGTTGGTTTGATGGCTATATTGGCACTATTCACTGCGCTATTATTATCGATTTTACACGTAGCGGCACGGCTGCCAGATACGACTTTGAGGTTGATCGTGGCTGGGATCTTTGGCTGGATTGCTTCACATGTAGTTTTAAATATTGCTGCAATGACAGGACTAATGCCGCTAACAGGAATTCCGTTGCCATTATTAAGTTATGGTGGTACAAGTATGCTGTTTATCGCTGCGGCGCTCGGTTTAGTTTTTCAAATTTCCAAGTATACGTCACATAAAGTATTAGAGGAGGGTGAAGGTGGCCAAGATCTTAGCGGTCGGCGGCGGCTCAGGCGGACACGTTACGCCAGTGGTAGCCGTATTTAGGGAATTACAAAAGACTGGTGATCACGAGCTTCGTTTTTGGTGCGATAAAAAGTTTGGCACCAGCGCACGTGGGATTTTTGCTAAATTTGACGACACTATTCCAGTTGAGCTGATTACTGCTGGGAAACTGCGGCGATATCATGGTAAGAGTCTGTCGTTCCATTTACACCCATCAATATTACTACCAAATCTTCGTGACGGCTTTAAGGTGATTGTCGGATTTTTCCAAAGCTTATTTAAGCTAATAGCCTGGCGGCCGGATGCTATTTTTATAAAAGGTGGTTATGTTTGTTTGTCTGTAGGTTATGCTGCGAGGCTGTTGCGAATCCCGTTAGTCCTGCATGACTCTGATGCTCATCCGGGGTTAACTAACCGCTTGCTTAGTCCATTTGCAAAAGCTATTGGTACTGGCGCACCCCTTGAATATTACAATTATCCTCCTGAAAAAGCGTCGTATGTTGGTATACCAGTGGCGCCAGAATTTCGTCCTTATTCTGAGGCTGAGCGGCAAAAATTGAAGGCGAAATTAGGCTTTGATTCCAATAAGCCACTGGTTGTCGTCACCGGTGGTGGGCTGGGTGCTAGGCGTATTAATTCTGCAATTTTAGCAATCAGAGAAGAACTCTTGGCTGAGGCTTCGGTGTTTTTAATATCTGGAAACCTGCAGTACGAAGAAATACTTAAGCAGACTGATGAGCGCAGTGGATGGTGTCTTCAAGCCTTTGTTCATAATGGTATGGCTGAAGTTTTGGCAGCAGCAGATATAGTTGTAACTAGGGCAGGAGCGACTACTCTTCTGGAGCTGGCTGCGCTTCATAAACCTACTATCATCATTCCTAACGGCCGTCTGACAGGTGGTCATCAGTTAAAGAATGCTAAGGTGTATCAGGATGCGTTGGCTGCCTTGATAGTTTCAGAGGACGAGCTAGACAAGGATAATCAAATTTTGGCACGGAAGATTATCGGCGTATTGAAATCGCAGAAGATTCTTAAGGGTTTAGGTGATAATTTTGGCAAGTTTGCTAAGCCTGATGCAGCCAAAGACATGGTGAAGATTATTCTGACTACTATACGAAGACAGGGTAGGCGAAGGTGAAATTATCTTTTTCTCGAAAAAAATCTGATAAAAATTTAAGCCGTCGAGAGATTGCTGCTCGTCGGCAGGCTGAGAATTACGATAATCTACCGACGCAGTCATACCGCCGAAACAGGACTCTTAATAGTCGCCAGACGATTTCACCGCTAGAGGCCTCTGAACGGCTTGAGGCGCATAATCTAGTAAAAAAACGTCGTCATATGATGCAGAAGTTATTTATAACTGCAGTGTGTCTGGCTGTCGTGGTATTTTTATTGTTTCAGCTGACAATTAGTATCTCCATCCAGACTCCCGACGCTAAAAGCTCTAGCAATTCTAGTAAATACGCCAGCGTTCTTAATGAATATTATAATGCCCATCCAGCTGAGCGGTTTAGGTTTTTTCTGAACAATAATGATTTGAGGCAGTTTTTCTTACAGAAAGCTCCTGAAGTAAAAACTATTCGTGTGGAGGGTGATTTCTTGGCGCGTTCAGCCGCTAAGTTAACTTTTCGTCAGCCAGTAGCTCAGTGGTCTTCTGGAAATAAAGTTTATTTTGTTGATGATAGTGGTGTTACGTTTGAGCAGAATTATTTTAACCCGCCTACAGTTGCAGTTCGCGACGAAAGTGGATTACCTACTCGGGGTGGACAAGAGGTCATAAATCGGCAATTTTTAAGTTTTCTAGGGCAAGCCGTTTCTGAATTCTCGCAACATAAGCTTAAGGTGTCGGAAGCTATTTTGCCAGCAAATACCGTGCGCCAAGTCTGGTTTAAGGTTGAGGGTAGGGAATCCCAGATAAGAATGACTGTTGATAGATCTGCCCGCTCTCAGGTAATGCAGGCAATAGTAACTCTGGGATATTTAGATAAAAATGGTCAATCGTCAGGTTATATAGATGTTAGGGTAGATCAGCGGTCTTTCTATAAATAGAGTAGTTAACTTCTCTTTTAGATAGAGTAAGTTCTCTTTTTGTTCTATTTTGGCTATCTAAAAATTATATATAATGATATCAAAATATGCAAAAGTCAAATAATTGAGACACGGCAAGTTAGGGGAGCGGGGAAATAAAAATAGCAAAATGTCAAATAAGCAAAATCATATGTGGAAAACTTATAAGCTAATTATAATATGGATATTTACTGGATATAATGATGTAAAAATATCAATGCGCAATTTGCGGTGTACGCTTTTAGGTAGATGAATATTTTTTTAAGTTCGTGTTTGTTGGTGAGTTTTATTTAGCTTGTTGTGTAGCATGGTCTATGTTGAATGGATAGTGAAGTCCCCTGACTATTTTGGGTAAATAATTGTAATATTTATAGAGTGTGGATATATCAATGGACACATGTATACTCATGTTGGGCGTGTATTTATTATTACGTAAAAGGTTCATTGTGCGACATTATAATACTCTCATAAACATGATTACTCTATCGTGTTTTTTGGTGTAAATTTATTCTATTTTATAAATCTGCAACTACTCTTCCTGTCTTGTGTCCTGTCTACTGATGGACCCTGCTTGGACTGTCTGCTGTGTTCTTTTACGGCGGATTTATGGATCGTTTGCGTGATTGATTATTATAGCCGTATGTAGGTTTTATATTGCGATATTTGTTATGGTACGTGTTTAGGCTTTGCTTTGACGCTTCCTTGAAAATCGTAAATAATTAGTTCGTATTTTGTTCTATTATTCCTTATCTGTTTGTCATGAAGAAAGATTAGTGTGCTTACCCTGCTTGTGCGTAAAATTTGTCTAAAGTGTCGTTATATTCTTCATGATGAAGTAGTATAATAGTAGTATGAAGGTGCTTACACCGGATGTGATAGATTTAAATGACATACCTCAGTCGGTAGATTTATTTTTAGCAGGAGGTATTACAAATTGTCCAGATTGGCAGGCGGACGACGCAATAAAGATGCTGGACGATGGGTCGGATATTGTAGTAGCTAATCCTCGGCGCGATAGATTGTTAGATCATGAGGGTGAGGACGCTGCTTATCAGATAAGATGGGAATATGAATTTTTGAGGCGGGCACGAATGATTTTATTTTGGTTTCCAAAAGAATCTGTCTGTCCGATTACACTGTTTGAACTAGGAAAAGAAATTGGGCGTGGTTCGTGTTTATTGGTTGGTGCACATCCAGAGTATGTTGTATGTTCGCAGATTTGATGTTGTAACGCAGATGAATTGCTATGACCCTGGGGTGGTAGTATATAGGGAGCTTAGCGATGTGGTTTCGGCTTCTTGGCGAGCGCTTAAATCACTAGAATAAGACACTTATGCGTCTGTGTAACTTAGGTATGTCCGTTGCCTCGCCTGACCGGTTATAGTTCCCTAATAATTTAGATATTGGTATAATGTACAATCAAGTTAACGAAAGGACTACCAAGTTATAGTTCCCTAATAATTTAGATATTGGTATAATCAAGGAAACAAGATAGTCGAGCTATCTAAGGTTATAGTTCCCTAATAATTTAGATATTGGTATAATACCGCCCCGGAGCTTATCGAGGCGGTTTTCGTTATAGTTCCCTAATAATTTAGATATTGGTATAATAAGAAGCTTCTGCAGAAGAAGACAAGATTGGTTATAGTTCCCTAATAATTTAGATATTGGTATAATTTACATGATATAAACAGCGATTACCTCTGTGTTATAGTTCCCTAATAATTTAGATATTGGTATAATCTTTAGTATCGTATAGCCGCTGAGCAATATGTTATAGTTCCCTAATAATTTAGATATTGGTATAATGTGGAGAGCGTCAGCATGCCGTAGTCGAAGGTTATAGTTCCCTAATAATTTAGATATTGGTATAATTAAACGGCTTAGCACAAGGTGCTAAAAAGGGTTATAGTTCCCTAATAATTTAGATATTGGTATAATACTTCCTCAAATCCCCCTCTGTTACGAGGGGGATTTTTGGTTAGAAAAATGCCAACTGACCAGCGGGTACGTTCTTTTCCTGGACGGTTTTTTCGCCGACGATAACGTACATGTGCGTAAATTGATGCTCGGTCAGGTATAGTAATCTCACTGATCCGCTATCTGGTGCATAACGCTTGACTCGCATCATATGCTTTTCAGCAACGTCGCGGTTTGGACACAGTCTCGTGTATACGCTATATTGCAGCATGTCAAAGCCGTCGTCCAGCAAAAATTTGCGAAATTGCGTAGCGGCTCTACGCTCAGCTTTAGTGTTGGTTGGCAAATCGAAAAATACCGCGACCCTCATGATTTTATATGACATCCCTTCCCTGTTAGGAGGCGATTTTTGGCAAAAGAAGCTTACGCGCCTCCTTTACCTCGATGCATTCGATAAAGCTTTCAACTGTTCGCTCGATCGCATGCTTTACAGTAAACTTCTTACCGTCAATTATAACATAATAATTTAATATGTCAATAATAAGCTCGCGATCATGCTTGATGAGGCTGGCGTCGCGGTCGCCGACATGAAGCGGGGCAACTTTTTCTAGGATATATAAATCAACAGCAGCACGATAGGGTTCTATCAAGTCGTCAGCTAAATTAAAACTATTGAGCTCATTGTGATGGAAAATTCCTTGCGAAGCAACTAGTCCGCGGGCAGCAATGTGCCGAGCGATATGACTGCGGACCATCGCGTAGCCATAGTTTAGCGCGGCATTATGCCAAATCGGCTTACGGCGTGTGGCGTCGTCGAGTAGCTGGTCAAAATATATGCGAGCAGCTAGCGACTCGCGATTACTAGTATCGCCTGATTTGACATCGCTAATATGAGCACGTAAGACGGCATCGTCTAGCCCAACAGACCGCAAGACATCTGCTTGATTGGTAATTTTACTGATAATGATTTGTTGCCACAGTTGCTTTTTGAGCGGTTGGCTCATGGCAAGTTGTTGGCGTGAAACTTTGGCTTGGCGTGAATGTTGCGAATACGGCAGAAGTACGCTGGCTGGTAGGTGCTTTTCGTCACAAATGACAGTCGCGGTGCCTTTGGTCGCCAGTGCTGTGAGTATATTTGTGGTCACAGTCATGCCATAACCGTCCAGAATGAGCGTATCGATATCTTCAATTGGCAAAGTCGCCTCAGTTTCTTGCGCGATTACGAGCTGGTTGTCGCGCAAACTCAGCCTGGCAGAATTTTCGATAGCTACGACGCGCCAGGCCATTTATAACCACCTGTAATTATCGCCGAGGACGGAGATGTCGTAGCGCTCGATGAGGGTGGCGGAACGTGCGGAGACTCTGTTGGCTACTTTAATGTCTTTAGACGGTGTAAAGTGCGGATATAGTATCAAAGTTCCCACTGATATGTCGTAGCCAGAATAATAACCCTCTAGTATTTTATTTTTAAGGTAAATTCGTACATAATCATTCGGATACAACGAACAAACCTTAGTGAAAGTTTTATCTACGTCAGTAAAGCCTTTTGGTGCTGGTAGGATCTTTGTTGGTGCGGGCTTATTTTTACCAACTTGATGGGCGTAAACTGGCACGAAAAAGTGCTCGATTTTTCCTTTTTTGTTTGGTTTTTGATATATATCAAGCCGCACCATAGACCCATTGTTGACGAAAGCTTTACCGTTGTTGATATAAAATCCGCTTGGCTGCGTCGAGTATACTTTGATGGTTGAGACTGGCGACAGTTGTTTGCCGTTTTTGTCGAATTTTTTGTCATTCTTGTAAACAGGTTCAGCGAAAGCCTTTTCAGGATTATTATCATGAGCATCTAACCTTTCGAGTAATTTATCGTACAGCCATTTATCAGATTCTTTAAGTACTGAGTTTTCGAAATCCTTGCGTTTAATTTTATTAAGTGGCATTCGTGCGGTTCGCTGATCATTATCTTTGACCTTTGGTGAGCGAATGGTCTCCTTGTGTGCTTGAGCGGTAGCCTTACGACGCGGCATGCGCGAAACAAAAATCGGCTTTACGTTCAGGCGGAATTCCTCGTCGTAATTATCAAGTCCGCGCAGCTCATTTTGTAGTGTGGTGATATCGGTATTGAGAGTGCGTTTCATGACTTCTTTGCCGAAATTATCCCAGGGTTGCGGAAAGTACTTTGAAGACAGTACGATCGCAGCGTCCTTACGTCGCTGAGCTTTGTCAAATTCGTCCTCATCTATAATTTCTCCAGTCAGCTTGTCGGTCTTTTCTTCCATCGTTTTCGCAGCAGCTAATAGGGCGGCTATCTCACCGCGTTTCGCGAATAGATTCGCTTGCCTCACTATGCTCTGGTCAATTGCCGCCACAACCGCTGCATCCTTGGCGTGATGCAATACATCCTCGGTGCGATCCTTGGCTAGTCCCCAGCGTTTGCGTAGATATGCCGTTGTCGTACCATTTGGTGCGATGACACGTTGTTTTTCTTCACCCTCGGCAAAGTCAACCATGTGGCGTAAGTAATTTTGGATAAACCGCGTGATATATCGCGTGTCATTTAGGGCGCGTACGCTCCAACTGTCATTTTTGTAATCTTGAAGCAATAGATTTTGCTTCTTTTTCATAGCGTAGCCGTTGTATTTGTAATTGATGGCGTTCGTTGCTTTATCAGATGTTTTGATATCGCGTGTTTTATATATTGATTCTACTCGGGCTACAAACTCTTTCCAACGTTTTTCATCTGCGCCAAAATATTCAAATGGTGTTTGATTGCCTTTCTTCTGATTTTCCTCAGTTAACACCATAACTTTGTTCGTCATTCCGTCGTTGTTGGAGCGTGAAAAAGGCACGATATGATCAACCTGATAGGCGTTATCGTCATGTAACATCGTTTCAAAATCAATCGACTTTCCGGAGTATAGACAGATGCCGTTTTGTTCACGATAGAGCTTGACTTTAATAATCTGCTGACCAGTTGGAGTTACGATGCCGTTCTCGTTTAGCGTCTGAATGATACTTTGATTGCGCCCTTGATTCTCCTTGTTCTCATTTTCAATTGCCTTACGATCTTTGAAATTTTTTGCGAGGTCGCGAGCAGTTTCAACTTTGATGAAATATGGTTTGCCATATTTGCGTTCAATGGCGCGAACAACCTTCAGTGTCTGTGCGATGGCGCGTTTGACAACAGGGTTGGTAATTTGCTCTAAGCTGGCAGATTGCTTTTTGAAGTCGTAGTCAGCTGCCTCGCAGGCTTTGTCGTAGGTCATACCCTCAAGGATGTGCGGCGTGATTTTTTGTAAAGCCTTGATCGATAAATGACCAAATGCTTTGAAATTGGTCGGTTTAATTTTGACAATGGCCTTTTTGGCTTTGTCGGAAAGCGGCAGTGAATCTAATTCGGCGCGAATACCCTCGTCGGCTTTTTGCGTGGTGAGGATGTAGGCGATTTGATTGATCGCCGATTCATTATCAATTTTTGTCCAATCTTCCGGTAAATCTTTTAGTGCTAACCTGACGTCGCTATACGCTTTTAGGCCGCCAAAAGTATTGTCTTCGCCGAATTCGTCACCTTCTTTCTTCTTACCGCGTACGTCTTTTGGTACGTAGTCTTCGCTAATCCCTGCAGTACTGCGCACCTTTTTATAGGTTAAGCTCTTTTGGCTTTTGGCTACGTCGATAACTTTACTGATTTGCTCTGGAGATAATCTTACTTCTAGATTATCGCGCTTAGCCTGGCGTTTGCTGGCGTCGCGAGGAATGAATACGAGGTGCGACAAATCGCTTGCCAAACGAAACACCTCAAAGCTATAGCTGGCTTTTGGCGCCCGTTTTTCGTCTTTTTCAAACGTACAGTTGCCGACCATCTTTTCGATCAGCTCTTTAGTCATGAAAGGACGCTGGTACATGATGGCGCTGACGTTAGTGACCTGCCCATCGTCAATGCCATAAATTAACTCGCTGATAGTCTGTTCGGGAACATTTTTTAGGATATAATTTTGCTGAGTTTTAATAATAGCTTCTAACTCGTGCAAAAAGTCATCGCGCGCAAAACTGTTGGTATAATCGTCGCGTTTATTACGCTTGTGCGGTGCGAATTTTTCATCGCGACTCAGCGCGTCGCCGACAGTTGCGTAATTGTTATCGGCGAGGAATTTCTCGTTGGTCTTGAGCGCGCTAGTGACGCGGCCGCCTTCTTTGTCTGATTCTTCCACGACCTTGCGGTTCGACTTGAAGCCGCGCCGTTTGGCGATTTGATATAAAACTTTGAGCAACTCTTCAGGCGATAACTCCTCGGTGAGTGCTTTTGCTCGCAAGGCGTATACATCTAATTTGTTGAAATTAGACTTGTAATTTAGAACTTCTTCAACTTGATTTTTAGTGAGAATGTTTTGGTCGACAAAAAATTGCTTTAGGTGATTGAGGCGCTGGCGACGACGTTTTAGACGGCGGCGGGATGAACGGGCATCACGGCGAGGTTTGGCTAGTGAATCACCATTTTGAGGATCTTCCGGTCGCTCAAAAATCCTCACCCCCAAATCGTGAATACGTTTTTTATCTAAATCTAGCACTGCCCAGCCGACCGAGGAGGTGCCGATGTCTAGCCCCAGCGAGTATTTTTTCGGTGAATATGAAGATTTTTCTGCCATAAAGAAGTCCTTTTTTGTGATGTCTTTTGGCATAATTATATAACCAAAGAGTGGTAATTGAAAGCATAAGTTTTTTTACTACATAAAAAGATAATCCGCCCAACAAGTGAGCGGATTAGTGCTTTGCTCCAGTATTTCATATACTTTACAGCGGATTTTTACCGCCAGATTATTATAGAAACCTAGAACAATTTAGACATTGGTACAATCCTTACTTAAGGGACTGTAATTGTAGTTTAGCGCACTTATTATGATTGCGCAAGTGTCTGGTTAAATAGTGCTATAATTACTAATATGAACACATCTGGGATACAATCTATCGCCATTAAGGTGAGCGGATCTAACTCTGCCCTGCTTGATGATGCAGATGGGTTGCAGAAACTAATGCGCGACATTGCCGAGGCAGCTAGCTTGCACCCATTAGAGTCGGTAACTCATAAGTTTTCGCCCCAAGGGGTTAGTTCTGCCCTGCTTTTGTCTGAATCGCATATTGCAGTTCACACATGGCCGGAAAGTGGCACTGCCTATATATCAATGACTACTTGTAAACCCTTGAATGATGTCGCTATTCAACAAATACAAGAATTAGTCGGTCAGGAACTAGCGGCCGAAGACATAACTATGAAAAAGGTGGATTTATAATATGAAACGCACTAAAGCACGTCTGAAGATTAACCAGATTTTGACTGGAAAGAAGACAAATCTGCGAGTGGTTGGTTGTCTGCTATTTCGTGAGTGGAGCGAGAAAGATAAACGCTTTTACTACTGGGAAGAATGGGAAATCACTGGCCTAGCTGATTATGATACTTGGGTTGAGTATGACCACAGTGACGAGGTTGTATCTTTGTATGAGCCAATTCGGTTTACTAGGTCAATTGATCCGCAGCAGCTAGAAAAAGGCCAATCTTTTACTCTTTCCGAGCAGGGTGGAACGGATCATGTTGTAGTTGTTGATGAAGTTGGCGTGGGCGAAATCGTGAATATTAAAGGTAAAAATACCTATCAAGTTTTCCCAAAAGAAATGATGGCCTACGCCACGCTGCGGGACAGTAAAGCGCCGAAGGGGCGCCAGCTAATTACTATTGAGAAGTATAATAATCGTGAGTACGATGCTTATCGTAAAGTGAAGCTAGACGCTAAAGAGCAAAAGCGAATATTCGGTAGGACAATTACGCCAATTAATTGGTGGATGATCATATTTATAGTGTTTATTGCCGCTGCTGTTATATTTACATTTTTGGATAATAGTTCTAGTGATGGGCACGGTAGCGGAGCGCGTGGTGTTTATGGCGGCAGTAGTGGCGGATTTGGAAAGTAGGATATTTTAGTGCCGCGATTTGAAATACATAAACGTGAGCAGGTGGCTTTATTTGCGGCGGCAATATTAGTGGCGATTGGCGGCATTATCTATGAATTAATCTTAGGCGCGGCCGCGTCTTACTTGGTCGGAGATTCAATCTTAAGCTTTAGTTTGGCGACTGGCGTAACCTTATTTGGAATGGGCATTGGTTCGCTGCTGGTTAATTACATTAAAATACATCCAGCGACTAGTTTTGCAACCAACGAGATTATTCTAGGGCTAATTGGTGGTAATTCGGTACTTTTGATGTACACAGGATTTGTTTTTACGCGACTGCACTGGGTTATTTTTGCAATTATCAGCCTAGCAATAGGCATTTGTATTGGTCTGGAAATTCCACTTCTAGTGAAGATGTTTCAGAAATTTGGTCGCAAATCATCAGTTAGGTTATTTAGTAAGATTCTGGCTCTTGATTATTTTGGTGCGTTAGTGGCGTCCTTATTATTTCCTCTGATTATGTTGCCTCATCTTGGTTTGATGCGCAGTGCTTATCTGGTAGCGGCGTTGAATATCGCTGTGGCCGTATTGATTTTAAGGCAGATGAAGGCTTCTAGGGTTGTGATGATAGTTAGTATTGTAGCAACGATAGTTCTGTCTGGACTGTTTGTTTATGCGACAGAGATTGAAAACGCAATTGATAAGCGGATCTATAAAGATCCGGTAATGTTTCAGCAACAAACGCCATATCAGAAGATTGTATTAACCAGGTATAAGAAAGATACCAGGCTATTTTTAAACCATAATCTACAATTTTCTAGTCTGGATGAGGCGCGCTACCATGAGACCCTGTCTGCCTCTGCCTTGTCCTCGGTCGCCAGTCCAAAGCGAGTGCTGATTATGGGCGGTGGTGATGGTTTGTTAACGCGTGATGTGTTGAAATACTCGAGCGTCGAGCATGTTGCTCTGGTTGATATTGACGAGTCAATGACTAATTTAGCAAAGACTAATCACCTGCTAACTGACATTAATCAGCGGTCACTTCATGATTCTCGCGTTAATATTGTTAATCAAGACGCTTTTCAATTTGCTTTTTCGACGCAGGATAAATATGATGTTGTGTTGATTGATTTGGTTGACCCTTCGAATGAACGGCTGGCCAAGCTCTATTCCGAACAACTATACCGTCAAGTCGGCAATATTTTAACAGAGCATGGCGTAATGGTAACGCAAGCAACTTCTTCGTTCTTTTCTCCGCAGGCTTTTTATATGGTGGCAAATACTGTAAAATCCGCTCATCCTGGGCGACACATAGCGGCGTTTTCAGTGAATGTACCGTCATTTGGCGAATGGGGTTTTGTATTATCGGCGCCAAATGCTGATGCTGTGATGAGTCACCCTTTGCCAAAAGGATTGCGTTATCAGAATCAGAAGCTACTTACTTTTTTGACTAAAAATAATGCGGTTTCAGTTCCATCAGGTCCCGTCTCTACGCTGATCTCTCCGCGGATAACTGATGTTTATAATGCTGATATGCGCCAGTGGCGTTATTATAACTAGAGTTCAATGATTTATTGAGTGGCACTCTTTTTTCGTCGTCGGCGTCGTCTTTTTGGCGTGGTGGTCGCGGTTGATTCGGGTGTGGTTGCAACTTCTGGCGAGGAATTAGGTTTGTCTAATTCACTATTACCACGAATTTGCAAAACAACCTCTCCGCTATCTGTAGAAGGCTGTGTTTTATTTGGCTGACTATTGGTCTGCGGATTCGGCTGTGGGGCGGCCTGCTTTTTCTGATTTCTGTTGGGCATGATAATGTCACTAATTTCTCTCTCAACATCCTCCCTGCTCTTCGAATACATACGCCTTGAATGTTCGATGATATGCGGCGTATTGTCCGCTTGGGATGGTGGAAGCTCCAGGCTACGCGCTGAAAATGCGGGAGTTTTTTCGCCGCCGATCACCATATTGATAACAAAATTACGATTATGCATCTGCAGTAGGTCAATTGATTCAAAGTTCGGCTCAAACTGTTTAGCTAGGATCGGTGCGTCATCGGCAGAAACGCGGAAAGAAATCATGGTACCAACGTTGCCAAAAACAGCGTCACGAACGGTTTCACTCATTTGGGAAATATACTGATTGGCGACAGTCAGATTAAGACCGTATTTGCGAGCTTCGGATAAGATGGTGGCAAATGAATCAGTGGCGAAATTCTGAAACTCATCAACATAAAGATAGAATGGACGACGATCGCGAACGTCAGGAATATCTGAGCGCGACATGGCGGCTAGCTGAATCTTTGTGACTAAGAAGGATCCCAGAATGGCGGCGTTGTCTTCACCAATTAAGCCCTTCGATAAATTGACGATGAGGATTTTGCCTTCGTCCATGATTTGACGAATATTGAACGTAGATTTAGGCTGGCCAATGATGTTGCGGATGATTGGGTTGGCGGTAAAGGCGCCGACTTTATTTAGTACCGGTGCGATTGCTTCAGCGACAAATTTATCGTTCCAGCTGGCAAACTCAACATTCCAGAATTGTAGGACCACGGTATCGCGACAGTAGCATAACGTCTCTTTGCGGAATTCCTTATCTGTTAGCATGCGAGTAATGTCAAGCATAGTGGTTTCTGGTCGGTCAAGTAGTGCCAGAATAGTGTACCGTAAAATATATTCCAGTCGCGGCCCCCACGAATCGCCGAACATGCGCTTTAGGACGCCAATCACTTCTGATGAAATATTGGTTTTTTGGTTGGGATTAGTGACTTCTAGCGGATTGAACCCTAAGGGGTAAGCTGTGTCGGCTGGGTTAAAATAGATGACATCATTTAGCCGTGAGCCCGGTATGAACTTCATGTTATTGATAGCGAAATCGCCGTGTGGGTCAATGATGGCGTAGCCTTGATTATGGAAGATATCGCTGAGGGCGAATAATTCCAGCAGGCCACTTTTTCCGGCACCAGTTTGCCCGATAATGTAAACGTGGCGTGAGCGGTCGTAGCGTAGCATGCCGAATTGATGACTAATGCCGCGGAAGTTAGTGACTCCAAAGGCGGAGATTTGGTCGTCGTTGGCGTCATTGCCGGTTAAGACTGGTAGTTTGGACGGTGGTTCAGCGGTTTTGGCGCTAGCCCAGACAATATTCGGTGTTTCAACGTTGGTGTGCGGTAAATGAAAGACAGAAGCTAGTTCTTCAATGTTTAAGATAAAGCCGTCGCCGTAAAATGCTCGCTTACGATATTTCTCCAGGAATTCTTTGCCGAATGCACCCTTTACTGCGCGAAAGCCGTTGAGGTTGGTTGAGTTGAATTGCTTAAATGTACCGACCAGAGCCTGCATGCGCAGCTTTGCGTTGGTGTTACTTTCTCCCATGTAAACCAGTCGTATCTTTACCTCATAGCCAAGCTTTGTCGCCTTTTTTTCCGCTTCAGAAATGCGAGTTTTGTCGCGGTCTGACAACTCAACAGTTGTCGACTGACCGACTCCCTGCTCCGGTGGTTGCCAGAGTGCACCAAGTATCCCGACTATCCACTGCATGCTACCGCCGAGCCCTGGCAACGACAAGCCGCGTCCGCTTTTTATATTATTTATATATCTGTCGGCAGCATGTTGCCAATCGTCAGGAATTGGTCGAGCTAGCACCTGGATCCATAGCTCTTCTCCGGTAGTTTCTAATTTGGCAAGGGTGCCGGTAACACCAGCTAGCGGGTCAACTTCAAAATTCTGAAAGGTGCGAATTGGTAAAAATTCATCCGTAGTTAAAGTTAGTTCGGTTGAATACGCAACTTCGTGATCACGCTCGTGCTCGGTATAATCTTCGTTGGCTTGATGAATTTGGACGGTTGGATATTGCGAGTAAATTTGGCCCTCGACGAAGCTTTGCAGAGTTTTTGGCACCCAAACATAAAAGCGAATCTGACCATTAACCGAAGCAATCTCAAAACTAATATGCTCCTGCTGTCCACCGGATAAGCGCAGTTCTTTATTGTCGCGTAAGATGCCGTGGAGTGAGGCAAACAGCTGTTCGGCGGCTAGCTCTTGCTTATCATTGGTCCGTGGGATTTCCAGAACTAATAGTACGCTCTCAACAGGAGTGAATTCTTCGATTCTTCGATAATTTCGCCACGTCAGAAATACCAGAACTGCTACAATTGGCATCCAAACATACCATTGTAATAACGTACCAATAATCCAAGAAATAATCTGCATGATATGTAAATTATCTCACCTCTGAAGGAAGTTTGCAACTTAGCTTAAACGGCTTCGTCAAAAACGTAAGTAGCTTTCGCGACACGCTTGAACTGCGGTTTTGATTGAAGGTTGAGTAGAATAGTGGTTTCTTTAACCTGCCGCTTATCAAGGACTTGACGAACAATTTCATCACGGTGCAATGGAGACTCAGAATTTTTCAAGATATCGGTAATAATATCAGAGACGGTACCGCGACTATATCCCCAGCTGGCCAGCGCATAAATGCCACGCCCAATCAGCACAAATCGACTATCTTTAATAAGTTCATTGTGAATTGCCTGAGTAGTAACGCTTCGTCGGTTAAACTCGCTATCCCGGATACCTTTGGCAATGTCAGAAAAATGCATTGGTGAACCGTTGGTGTCAAGAACGACATAGATTTTATCGCGGATATTCTTTGGATTAACGGATGGCCATTTAGCCAGCCCCCATTGACTGTGCAGATTAGCTAATTTTTTACTAACAGTAGCCAATGCTGCAATATTTGACGGATGCTCGTAGTCTAATTTTTTATGTAAATCTTCCGCAGTGATTGGCTCGCCGTGTTTTTTAATTGTCTTAACAACTTCTTCAACTCTTACTTTAACCTGTTTTTCGTTGCCCAGAGTGTCAATGGCTGCCGCCTGATAGTAGTCGTCATTTTCTGTGATGATGGTGATATTTTCCGCCAACTCTCCAATAAACGCCACACGTGAGCGGTCAATTGACGAGGCTTCCTTGCCCAGGAAGTGTGACGCTAAATCTTGTATGCGGGCTACTCGACCCATTTCTGATAGGCTTGAGGTTATTTCCTTTTCTATAGCAGTAACTGACGGTAGATTTCCTTCGCTAACAGCAGCCCTAAGTCGTGTTAGGATGGATTTTTCCAGCTGACGAACTCGCTCGCGGGTGATGCCGAACATATCACCAATCATTTCTAATGTTTCCTTCCGGTCAGACAAGCCGAATCGTCGAGAGATGATTTCCCTTTCGCGCTCTTGCGGTATTTTGGAAATAATAGTATCAATGGCAGAATTTAAGTTGTCGATTCTTTCGGTTTTTACTGTCTCGTTCATGCTATTAGGAAAATCCTCTCTGCCTCACCACAGGTTACATTGATTAAAATATGTTTTTAATTATACAATTGCATTTGATAAATGTCAATAGGTAAATGCTATAATTGTTCATATAAATTATAGCATGTATTTTACTATTTTTGCAATAGATGATGTGAGAGTTTTTATTATCCAAAATTGTTGGATAGTATAGAAAATATCGCTATTTTTTCTTAGTTGTTCGCTTACGGGTTGGTTTTGTAGCTGTTTTACTTAACAATTCCAGTGCCTTTTCATGGGTGATGGTTTTTGGATCGGTGCCCTTAGGAATTTTGGCATTTTTACTGCCGTCGGTGATATATGGGCCAAAGCGACCGTTGAGGATTTTGACGCCATCACCAAAGTCAGCGATGTTTTTCTCGGCTTCGGCCTGGAGTTTGGCGGCGTAGAGTTCGCGGGCTTTTTCCAGAGTGATGGTGTGTGGGTCTTCGGGTTTGATGGAGACGAAGAGCTTACCGACTTGAATATAGGGACCGAACCGTCCGATGTTGGCTTTGATGTCTTGCCCGTCTTCGGTTTGACCGATGACGCGCGGTAGCTTAAACATTTCCAGCGCTTGCTCCAAAGTGACGGTTTCAATTTTCGCACCTTTTGGTAGCGGCGCAAAGCGTGGTTTGTCCTCGTCGTCAGTGGCGCCCAGTTGCAACATTGGGCCAAAGCGGCCAAAGCGCGCCAGGATTGGTTTGCCGGATTTTGGATCGATGCCAACTTCGCGATTGGCGCCGACTTTACTGCGGTCGATACCGCCTGATTGTTCGATCAGTTTATGAAATGGCGTGTAAAATCCGTTGAGCATGGCACTTTTAGCCAGCTCGGCGGCGGCAATTTTATCAAATTCAGTCTCGACGTTGGCGGTAAAATCATAATCAACGATTTGCGTGAAATGGTCGGTTAAAAAGTCGGCGATTAGTTCCCCGCTTGGTGTTGGAATAAGCTTGCCGCGAGTGGAACCGGTTTTTTCCTGGACGACGTCGCGGCTGACTTCTTCGCCGTTGTAACTGAGGACGATGATGTCGCGCGTCTGGCCTTCACTATCGCCTTTTTCGACGTAGCCGCGGGTCTGCACGGTGTCGATGATGGTGGCGTAAGTGCTTGGCCGGCCGATGCCGAGGTCTTCGAGCTTCTTGACCAGGGAGCCTTCGGTGTAGCGGGCCGGTGGACGGGCGAAGGTTTGGCGGGCGGTGATGTCGTGGGTTTCAAGTGCGTCGCCAGAGTGGAGTTTTGGTAAGATTTCGTCTTTGCCGCCGCCATAGACACGCAAGAAGCCGTCAAAGGTGATAACTTCGCCTTTGGCTTCAAAGACGAGGGATGCGGCACTGTTCTTCGCTGGAGTACTCTTTTCGCTTGTATCTCCACTGGAGATGCTGTGCGAGCGTTCGGCTGAAGCACCCGCACTTGGCGAGTGCTTCACAGTCTCCAGCTCAGAAAGTTTCGCATCCGCTCCTTCGATGCCAATCGTCACCGTTGTTTTCTCTAGTTTCGCTGGCGACATTTGGGATGCCAGGGTGCGGCGGCGGATGAGGTCGTAGAGTTTTTGGTCGTGTTCGTTTGAGGTGACGGTTTCGCGGGTAATGTCGGTCGGGCGGATGGCTTCGTGGGCTTCTTGAGCGGAGGCGGATTTGGTTTTGAATTTGCGAACGGTGGAGTAATCCGGGCCGTACAATCGCTTGATGAAATCAGTCGCGCTGGCGATGGCCTGCCCGCTCAGATTGACCGAGTCAGTACGCATATAGGTGATTTTACCGTCTTGGTAGAGTCGCTGGGCTGAGGCCATGGTAGCTTTGGAGCTAAAACCAAGTTTAGAGTTGGCCTCCTGTTGCAGAGTTGACGTCGTAAACGGCGCGGCTGGGTTGCGGGTGCCTGGCGTCTTTGAGATGTCGCTGACGGTGAATGTGGCTGGCTTGAGGCTGTTCAAGAATTCGTGAGCGGCTGCTTCAGAGTCAAATTTCTGGTTGAGCTCGGCTTTGAATTCTTGATTGTTGTGGATGAATATGGCGGTCACCTTGAACTGCGAGCTGCCTTCAAATTTCATGATTTCTCGTTCGCGTTCGACCAATAGCCGTACTGCCGGGCTCTGAACGCGGCCAGCCGATTTGCCGCCTGGCACCTTTTGCCAGACCACGGGGCTGAGCTCAAAGCCGACCAGTCGGTCGAGGATTTGCCGAGCTTGCTGCGCCTGCACCAGGTTCATGTCAACGGTGCGCGGATTTTTGATAGCATTGGTGATAGCGTCTTTAGTAATCTCGTGAAAGACGATACGCTTGGTCGTCTCTATTGGCAAACCCAACACTTTACAGAGATGCCAGGCAATAGCTTCTCCTTCGCGGTCTTCATCAGTGGCCAGCCAGACATTGTCTTTACCGACGGCCTTGACGTTTTTCTTCAGCTCGGTGATGACTTTCTTTTTCTCTGGATCAACTTCGTAGACAGCAAAAAAATCATTCGCCACATCAATCGGCGGCGTGCCGTCCTTGGTTTTTTTGACAATTGAGCGGATATGTCCCACGCTTGATAAAACATGAAAATCCTTGCCCAAATATTTCTCAATAGTTTTAGCTTTGGCTGGTGACTCGACGATGACGAGATTTTTCATAACTTTATATTATAACAAATCACTATGTAGCTACAATAACAATCTCTATTGACGGCTAGATTCTCCAACGCGACCAAGTAGTGCCGCTATCCCAAGACTGCGATCAACTGCTGTATTTTGGTGCTTTTCTGGGTTGTGATTATTACCGCTTGCTCGTCTGATATAGTTTGCTGTCGATAGTGCCGCAGGGATTATAGCAGTTGCCGCTGCCAGCCCTCCTAGCGCCCTGGCTGTTCTGCTAGTTTTTCTTAAGCCGTGCAATTCAGCGAATTTACCTGCCGAATATAATATTAAAGATGTAACCTCCATAGCCATGGCTATCTTGCCGCTTTTTTCAGGCACCTGTGACATGTCGGGGTTGTCTATATGAGTTTTTATTGAACATGCTGCATTGATAACATTAAACGCGGCAATGCCACCAAGTACCGATTTTGGAGCCGTGTCTGTTTTATACATGTTCCATATCGTATGTAATACTTTGATTTTATCTCCAGTATGGTCAACAATTTTGCCTAGTTGAGTTTCTCCTCCAGTTGCCCTGGCTAGTTTGCCGTCTAGTGCATCCATCACACTGCCAATAGTGAAAGCGGCAAATCCTTTAAATGTAGTGGGGTCCTTTATCCCAATGCACGCAGCGGCAGTTCCGATGAGGCTAAGTAGAGTTGGGGGTATGCCTTCTATGCTAAAAAATGGCTCTTCTCTTTTTTTGTCTGTGGTGTCATTTTCTGAACGTAAACTGTCGGGGCTTCTCATAAAGTAGCATTATATAATAAAACTACCGTAATGTCCAGTTGTTTGCTCCGAGTGGCTTAATCACGTCGTTAATTTCTAGCATAGTTAGCGCTGTGGCGAAGTCTGATGCCGATAAGCCGGAATTTTGCTGGAGCTCATCGCCATCACGAATTCCACTAGAGATCAGTTTGATAATAATTGCTTCTTCTGGAGTTGAGCTTAGTGGTGTCTCGGGGTTGCTGGAATTTTGTAATTTTTCTGGGGCAATTATATTCAAAATATCATTTGCGTCTGTCACTAGATAAGCGCCCTGCTTCAGCAAGTTATTGCATCCCGCTGAGAGCGGACTGGTTATGTTGCCAGGGACAACGAATAAGTCTCTGCCCTGGTTTAAGGCGTGAGAAGCAGTATTTAAGGTGCCACTTCTCTCTGTGGCTTCAGTGATGATAATGCCATCTGCCAGCCCACTGACTAATCGATTGCGTTCTAGAAAACTCCAGCGATTTACTATTTTATTATCACCTTTCATCCACTCAGAAATTACTGCCCCGCCTTGCCTAATTATGTCCATAGCTAGTTTATAATTGGTGCGCGGTGAGATGTCAGGTAGTTCATTGGGGACGACTGCTACCACTGTGCCACCAGCCTCTAAAGCCGCTTTTTGAGCAATTCCATCTACCCCCAGGGCCAGGCCACTGACGACTATACAACCGGCACTTGCTAGCTCTGCGGCTAATCTCTCGGTTACTTCTTTCCCGTAGGCTGAAGGTTTACGCGAACCAACAATCGATACGACGGGTGCGTTAGCTTCTGGCAATTTTCCCATATAACATAAGCTTTTTGGAGGATTGGCAATATGCGCTAATCTCTGGGTGAAAATATGCCCATCTGGTAGAATTCTCTTGATTTCCATACAAAATATTGTGAAAAGTATTGACACTTTGTCAAATGTTTGCTATAATCAAGGACGATTGGTTAAGTAATCATTAACCAAACGCACCTTATACCCCCTATTCTAACTATATGTTAGGTTGCGCGCAATGGCATTAAGTATTCTTACCCTCCACTTTTTGCGGTTCAACGTTACGCGCATACTAACCCCTTTAACTACCCTTTTTCAAAGGCGACCTCTGTTAAGGTGAGCACTAAACAGTGTTGATTATAATCAGGCGCGGACTTTTGGAGTTTTAGTCACGACGCTTCACTGAGACGGTAGCTCGGGTGGGTTGAAGGGTAAAAAAGCACCAGGTGATGCCCACCCTTACCTGGTGCTTTTTTGTTGGCTGATTTTATTTGTCTATTAGGAGCTGCTGGCATTTTTTACAAACGCCCTCAAGGTCAAAATAATGCTTGGTAATTATAAAGCTATGTTTTTGGCCGATATGACCTATAAGCTGTTCTAGCTCCTGTGGCTGTATTGGCTCGGCATTTTGGCAATTGATACAGTATAAGTGGTGATGATGTGGTATGAATGGCTCGGCTAATTCGTAATAGTTTTTCCAGCCAATGTATATGGTGTTAATTATTTTTAGTCTATCAAATATGATAAGGGTGCGATAAATGCTAGTGCGGTTAATGTTTTTGCAGTTTTTTGCAATATCTCCGACGGTAAGAGGTATCTCTGAATTTTTTAGTATATCGAAAATCTGCTGGCGAGGCTTTGTCAGGCGAAAACCGTGCTGCTCGAATATTTCGCTTAGTGTCATAATGATAAGTATTTTACAACTTATTGCAACAAATATGCAATAACACTATATTCCCATTAGTTCGTATGGGTATTTAGGCTGGCTTATCTTAGTTATGTTCGGCTGAGTAATCACGTATTCAGCTTGGCCATTAATGACTTTCTGGGATAGATTACCATTGACTATCAGCCAGGTGCCGTCTGGGTAATCTACAGAGAAACTCTTCTCGACGATGATTTTTATTGGAACACTATCAACAGCACAGCAACTTATAACATAGCGCGCAATGTAAAAGTAATCGTATCCGTAGTTTTTTAGTAGGTCATTTGAAACGAAGCCAGTGATAGTAATATCTTTACTATCGAAGTAAGAGGCTTGTTTACAGGAATTCATGGCAGTTTTCCATCGGTTTATTGAGATTGTGGAGCTATTTTCTGTTGGTTTTGGAATTTCGCAGCGACTCTCAGCTTCAATAATTGCAGGATTCTCTCTTTGGGCGAGGCTGCTTGGCGATAGCGTCTTTGGCGGTAGTGTATAGCCGATTATTAGGATAATAATCGCCAAGTAGGAGCTGACCTTTACTCTCCTTAAATTAAAGACAGATCCGTTAAGGGACTGTCTGCTTTTAAATTGCAACATTATATCAATAAGAAAAAGCGCAACTCCAACTATACTGATTATAACGGCAAATAGATGATAACGTGGATGAGTGTAAAAACCCAGCTGATCGCGGCTGGCTAGTAGGAGGATATAGCCACAGGCCAAAATCCCACCTATCGACCTTAGTAAATTAGCGAACATATAAGTTAACTCCCACGCCCGCCATGAAAGACAGCGCGAATATTATTAGTATAATTGTTGCTATAAAGTGCCAACGGAAAGTAGTCTTCATAAGTATAATCATTTTTATGTCTACCATTGGTCCGGATAATAAGAGTGACAAGATTGAGCCGGCAGTAAAACTACGTGCATAAGCTAAGGCAAAAAACGCATCTATGCTTGAGCATATTGAAACAACAAAGCTGAGGACAATCATGGCGATAACTGACAGAAAAATGTCACCACCGACGGTGTTAATGATGAATCGTGGTACAAATACTTGGGTGGCTGCGGCGATGCTAGCGCCTATGACTAGCATGGTAAATAACTGCCAGAACTCGTTGCGTGAGTTGTCAAATATTTTTAGAAAAGATGAATCGTTTTTATGAGCGTGGCAATACTCTTTAAAGTCTGGATTAAGTATAGAATCTTCTTTGAATAAACTAACAATGAAAGCTGTTATTTGGACGATAATCAGCGCAAAAATGACTCTCCACCAGACCATCTGCGGCTGAAAACTGAAGGCTGTCGTAGTGGCGACGATGGTTATGGGGTTGAGGATTGGTGCGGCAAATAGAAAACTGATGACGTCAGCAGGTTTAAGTCCCTGCGTCATCAGGCTGCGCGCAACTGGCACATTGCCACATTCACAGACCGGCAAGGCTATTCCAAGCATTGACAGTACAATTCGCCTGAGGAAGGCATTTTTTGGTAGTATCTTGAGCAGTTTGTCTGATGGTAAAAATTTTCTAATTAGTGCCGATACAATTATTCCCAGTATCAGGAATGGTGTAGCTTCGACAACTACACTCAGCGTGAGCGTAAGAAAATCTTGAAGCGATGGTAGTAGTTTTGTAAACAAATCTACAAGTTCTCCATTAACTAACATAGTGCTAAATTTTGAGCTAAGGTAATATATAGTAATCACAAAAATCCCAAAAACAATCCAGTTAATTAATTCCTGGTTTTCAGATAATAATTTATTTAAGCGGCCATCTGATAGCTTGCGCACCATATATAAAATTATACCGCATGCTTATGTTATACTAAATCATTATGAAGCATCTTTTACATTCGCATCATCCGTTTCGGATTTTTTGGTTTTCAGTGTTATTGACTACGGCTTTAGGTGGTCTAATTTTTGCGCAAATGGGGCTTAATGGCCTATGGCTATTTGCTATTTTAGTTATTTTGGAAGTAACTTTTAGTTTTGACAACGCAGTTATTAACAGTAAGGTTCTGGCAGGGATGAGTCAGGTTTGGCAGAAAATATTCTTGACAGTCGGTATTTTTGTGGCGGTGTTTGTTGTGCGATTTATATTGCCAATTGTTATTGTGATGATTGCGAGTGGTCATGGTTTTATGGAGGTAGTTGATTTGGCTCTTCACAGACCAACGGAATATGGCCAGATTTTGCATGAAGCATCACCGATGATTGATGCGTTTGGCGGGGCGTTTTTAATCATGATTGGACTTAGCTATTTTATTGATTACAACAAGCGTATTCACTGGATGCGTCATGTTGAACCGTGGATGGCTAAGGCTGGGCGATTTGAGAACTTTAAGGTTTGCATAATGCTCAGCGTGGCTGCTGTACTGTATTTTACAGTCGACGCTCCGCACAAATCACTAGTGTTGATCTCGGCAGTGCTCGGAATCATGCTTCATATTGGGCTAGAGTTGTTTGGCTCATTCTTTCATGAAGATAGCGCAAAGTCTATCAAAATTAAGACTGGTTGGGCGGCGTTTGCTAGCCTGCTGTATTTGGAGGTGTTGGACGCCAGTTTTAGTTTCGATGGAGTAATTGGTGCATTTGCTATCACTAATAGTGTGCTGTTAATTGTGGCCGGCCTGGGTGCTGGGGCAATTTGGGTCCGATCGTTGACTGTTTATCTGTTGCGAACTGGCGCTCTCAGTAAATATAAGTATCTGGAAAATGGTGCACACTGGGCGATTATGGCGTTGGGCGTGATGATGATTGCCAAGCTGTTTCAGCTGGAATTGCCGGAGTGGGCGACGGGAGGACTGGGGCTGTTGTTCGTGAGCCTGGCGGTCGGTAGCAGTATATTAGAGATGCGATCAATTAATCTACAGGAGGCGGCGATGACTAAACTTCATCAAGCCGAGCAGAAAATAAAAAATGGCGCATCAAAAATTGTACCTAAAAAACGGTAGTAAGTATTATAATTTGTTGCTAAAGCTTTACGCTAAATGGCTCAATTGTTCCATCAAGAAACTTATTTATTAGCTTAATTGACTCTGGAAAAATCCAACTCTGAAGGATTTTTTGTTCGTCAGCATTAAATTTGCTTAAAACGAACTCGACATTACCGATTTGCTTCCGGAGTAAACTGTCAGTACCGATACGAATATGCCAAAAGTCGGAGCCAATGTGAGCATGAAGCGATTTCAAACCGTTGCTGCCAGCGTCGCGGCCGCCTTTACGGACGCGGATTTTACCAAAATCAAGGTCAGTGTCGTCATGAATAATCAGTAGATCTTCCAATGTCAGTTTATAGAAATCTAACAGGGCTCGCGCAGAAATACCGACCTCATTATAATATGTGTTTGGTTTAACTAGTAATATTTTTTCTTTAGGTGTGCTCAATTCAGCAATGTTGGCGGAAAATTTTGGCTTATTTATGAAATTTACATTTAGCTCAGCAGCAAATTTATCAATAGTCAAAAAGCCAGCATTATGTCTAGTGTTGGTATATTTATCGCCAGGATTGCCTAGTGCTAGAATAACTTTCATAGACCTAGTATATCACCTGAGGCTAATGGCGTATAATAAGCATATGGCAAAGCGCGACAATGAGTTGGAATTTAGTGTTAACGCGGCGTTTGATGATGAGCGAGCGGTTATTGATAAGGTGCCGCTATATTTAGTCAATGGATCTTTGGGTGCTGGAAAAACCAGCGTCCTTGAATTCTTATTGCAACAAAGTGACTATAAGGGCTCACGGGTAATTGAAAATGAATACGCCAATGAAAATGTCGACGGTTATCGGCTGGAGGGATTGGCGGAGATGGTGACGACGTTGGCTGGCGATTGTGTTTGTTGCTCATCGAAACACGCATTGACACGGATGCTATTGGACTTTTGTCGCAATTCACCAGCGCCAGTGTTCATCGAGGCGACGGGTGTGGCACGAACGATGAACTTAGTCGAGAAATTGATTAATGCACAAATCTTCAATAAGTATGAGTTGATGCAGAGTTTTTACGTGATCGACGCGCACGAGATTTTACGCGGGATTGAGCCGGCGCACGAGGTTGAGCTGCAAGCGGCAGACATAATTTTGGTGACCAAGGAGGATTTACTAAATGACAATGAACGAGCTGAATACGGCATAAAGCTCTCCGCTCTGCCCTACGCTAAGGTACTGAGTGCACCGCACGGTCGGTTTGACCTCAGTAAAGTAACTACGCCGTCGGGGCTGTTGGCGTTTTTTGATACGTATGACGGCGAATTGGCGGTACCGGACAATCCGACTTATGCGGTGTTGGACGTTTCGGGCATGAAAATTATGGCGGCAACACTGGAGAAAATATGGCCGGAGCTGTTCGCTGCGTACGACCTGCGGCGGATGAAAGGCTGTTTTATTGATGATAATGGCGCGCGGCATCATTTGGAGGCGACTGAAAATCAGATTCAGATAACCAATGCTGACACTGAAGAGGTTGCTAAAATTGTGTTAATTGGCGAACGGGCAGATAAAATTACCCGTGAAGTTCTGTTGGCGCAATTGATGATGTTTGAATAAATTGTTCGCTTTCGTCGTTTCCGACTCATCAGCATAGATACGCATCTATGGAGCGAACTGATAAGCAGGAGAATAATATAGGCGGAGAGAGACCGCCAAGTATTCTCGGCGGCTTGCCAGTTCAGCGTGTGACTACATGAACAGGTGGACGATCCACCCGAGCCCC
>CALIXB010000031.1 GCA_938046775.1 uncultured Candidatus Saccharibacteria bacterium
TGACAAATCCGCGCCACTGTAATTCCTCTGATAACTTCATATCACTCCTTTTCTATATATTTAGTATAGCAATTTTATAATTGAAGCGAAACATATGCGTGATATAATAGGATTGTGAAGAGGAAAACTACGATTAGCACCGCCGGACACGGCTCAAGCAATAAGAAGTCTCCGTCAAAACGGATGAATTTATATGCCAATTTGGCGCAAAAACATCGAACAAAAAAGGACAAAGACGCACGTGAGCGGGCAGAATATTTGGCAACTTTACCAAAACACCCCGTCAAGCGATTCTTTTACCGCCTACACCCGAAACGAGTCGCTAAGTATTGGTTTTCTAAGCGCGGCGGGTTGATGGCATTGAAGATTCTTGGCGTTAGCGTCCTGTTGATGCTACTGCTTATCGGTGGTATGTTTGCTTATTTCCGTAAAGATCTTGATAAAATCCGTCCTGGCGAGCTGGCTAAACGCGTCCAAACTACCGTTACCAAATATTACGACCGTAATGATAACTTACTCTGGGAAGACAAAGGTACAGGAAATTATCAATTGGTCGTCGAGGCCGATCAGATTAGCGACTATTTGAAAAAGGCCACCGTCGCAATTGAGGATCGCGATTTCTATAAGCACCACGGCATTAGCCTAAGTGGCATGATGCGCGCTATGCTCTCAACTGCTTCACGACGCCAAGTCCAAGGCGGGTCAACTCTGACCCAGCAGCTTGTCAAGCAAGTCTTCTTCGCTGACGAAGCTGGCGACCGTTCAATTAGCGGTGTTCCTCGTAAGATTAAGGAAATCATTCTAGCAATTGAAGTTGAACGCATGTATAGCAAAGATCAAATCTTATCCCTGTATCTAAACGAATCTCCATACGGCGGTCGACGTAACGGTGCGGAGTCAGCCGCGCAAACATACTTCGGTAAGCACGCCAAAGATTTGACACTGGCAGAGGCAGCACTGATTGCCAGTATCCCACAAAATCCAACCTACTATAACCCATATAATACTGCTGGACATAAGGCGCTAATTGCCCGCCAACACACAACTTTGGACTATATGGCTGAGCAAGGTGTTATTTCTAAAGATGAAGCCGAAAAAGCTAAAAAAGTTGATATTCTAAGCACCATCAAACCTCAGACAGAACAACTAGAAAACATTAAGGCGCCTCATTTTCTACTAATGGTTCGCAACCAACTCAGTAAAGAGCTTGGTGAATCGGTCGTTGGACGTGGCGGACTAACAATTAAAACCACCCTTGATTGGCGTATTCAGGAAAAGCTAGAGACAGAGATGAAGTCCTTCTTTGCTACTGGACGACCAGATTCTGTCAGAATTAGTAACGGTGCGGCAACCATTGAAGACGTGCAAACTGGACAAATCGTCGCATTAGTTGGCAGTCGCGACTTTAATCACGCCGGTTACGGGCAAGATAATGCAGCCACATCTTATATTCAGCCAGGATCAACCATTAAGTCTCTCGTTTTTGCTCAACTATTTGAGAAGCATGACAACAAACAGGGCTATGGCAGCGGCACAGTACTAAGCGACGACAATATCGACAGTATTTACGGCGCAAAACTACGCAACTGGGACGGAAAATTTATGGGCGCCATAAACATCCGCAAAGCCCTCGCCTTCTCACGAAATATTCCAGCGGTCAAGGCAGCTTACATTATCGGTAACGGCTCAGCCAAACCGGTCGTTGAAGGAATTCGCAAGATGGGAAATCATAATTACTGTCGCCAAGAGGAAAATGCTGGCGGCTACGGACTCGGTTCATCAATTGGCGCCTGTGGCACCAAACAAACAGAGCTAGTCAATGCTTACGGCACTCTGGCACGTATGGGTGTCCAGAAAAATAGTTCAAGCGTTATTGAAGTAAAAAATAGCCAAGGCGAGACATTGAAGAAATGGAAGGACGACGGCAAGCAAGTCCTCGACTCGCAGTCAGCTTATATCGTAAATGACATCTTGTCCGACAGGACCACCGGACTTCACGGCTGGATGGGCGTGAACGGCGTCCGAACTTCATCCAAAACTGGTACATCTGACAAAGGCTCTCAACCAAAAGATTTATGGATTGTTAACTATAGCCCAGCTCTCGTCATGGGAATCTGGCTAGGTAACTCTGACACTAGCGTCATCGGTACATCAGCATCAAACTTTGGCATGCCGGTGGTTAGAAATGTCATGTCATTTGCCCACACCCAAGTTTACGCCAAAGAAGGCAAATGGAAGTCTGGACAATGGTACGAGCGTCCAAACGGCATCCAGAATGTTAATGGCGAACTTTACCCATCATGGTGGGACAAGAAACAAGGCCAATCTACAGAGAAAATCACATTCGACAAGGTCTCTAAGAAGAAAGCTACCAGCTGTACTCCAGATGGCGCTAAAGAAGAAATTGAGGTGACTAAGGTTATCGATCCGCTAACAAAGAAAGAGTCTCTCAGTGTGCCTTCAGGATATGATGCCAATGCAGAGGACGACGTCCACAAGTGTGACGATGCTAAGCCTCAAATTGGAGCAGTGTCCGTCACTGGCAGCGGTAAAAAATATACCATAAACGTTGATGTTTCAGCGGGAACTTGGGGGCTGTCCGCAATAGAAATTAGCGTTGACGGCAAGAGTATTAAGAGCGCGGAAATCAGCTCCAGTGGTAAGCAGTCTGCGACAGTAGAGATTGAGACAGCAGGAACGCACACCATTTCTGTGACAGTCCGGGATTCAGCATACTACACCGCAACTTCAAGCAGCAGCTTCAAATCAAAAGACAGCTAGACGCTTACTGCTTATTAACTAAATTAATCAGCTCAGCCTCGTGCTGGGCTGATGTTTTTGAACGACCATTTGTGCGCTTTTTAGGCACGCTTGACTTTTGTTTTACAGGTTTCTTCGGCTCGACAGCAAGCTTAGCGAACATCATTTTGCCAGCATCAGTCTGCAAGCTTCGGATAATCTCAATCTTCTTCGTCTGACCAATGTATCGCTTAGCGTTCTCAACCACCACCATCGTGCCATCCTTCAGATAGCCGACCGCCTGATGAGTATCTTGACCTTTTTGCGACAACTCTAAATCCAATTCGTCACCAGGTAGGTAGCTCATCCTTAAACTCTTTGCCAGCTCATTGATATTAAGCACCTTCACACCATCAACTTGCGCCACCTTATTTAGGTTATAATCAAGCGTTAGCACTGCCGCATCCATTTCCTTGGCTAATTTCAGCAGTCGAGAATCAACACCCTCTGGCACGCGCTCATTATCGTCATACAACTCAAATGACGATTTCAGTATGTCTTTAAGCTCTTTCACAACATCCATGCCAAACCGCGCCCTTTCGCGTTTATCATGGTCTGCGCCATCGGCTAATAATTGCAACTCAGACAACACACTCCTCGGAACAATCACCTTACCGATCAAGAATCCTGTCTTTGCCAGCTCAATTACTCGCCCGTCCATCAATACTGACGTATCCACCAACATTGAAGTCTCGCCGACATGAGAATTGCGCCGCGGCTTTGCCAAAAAATAAATCTCAGCAGCCAGCCCAAGCAACATTATAATTATTATTAAACTGTAAAAATCTTTCATTTTTTCCTCTTTCTTACTGTAAATAGTCAATTAACGCCTGTCGCATATCGCTGACGCCTTTTATAAATTTATCTTTATGAACTTTTGGAGCAATCGCGTAAGTGAAACCTAACTTCTTTGCTTCCTTGATTCGAGCCTGCCAATTGATCGCTGAGCGAACTTCGCCGCCCAAACCAATTTCACCAAACACTACAGCCCCCTCATCTAAACTCCGAACAGCGCTAGCGCTAGCAATTGCCATGGCCACCGCCAAATCTGCCGCTGGATCGTTCAATTTTAATCCACCAACTACATTGACGTAAATGTCCTTATCCGCCAATTTCAATTTTGTACGCTTCTCCAAGACCGCCACCAGCAAATTCAGCCGATTCAGATCAAAGCCGCTTGCCGTGCGCTTAGGATACCCAAAATTTGTCGGATTCACCAGCGCTTGGATTTCAACTAACAGTGGCCGTGCCCCCTCCATAGTCGCCAGCACAATTGAGCCATCTAGATTCCGCCGCTCCGCCAAAAGTTCTGCCGACGGATTCTTAACAATTCTTAGACCCTGATCGTCCATCTCAAAAATTGCTGCCTCGTTAGTCGAACCATAGCGATTTTTCTGTGCCCGAACAACTCGAAAACCACCATAACGATCCCCTTCAAAATTCAGCACAACATCCACCAAATGCTCTAATATCTTTGGCCCAGCAATCGAACCTTCCTTGGTGACGTGACCAACCAAGATCACTGCTGTACCAGAAGATTTAGCGGCACGAATGATAACATTTGAGGAATTGGTGATTTGACTGACCGAACCCGGCGCCGAAGAAATTTCACTCAAGGAAATGGTCTGCACCGAATCAACAATCACCAAATCATATCTGCCCTGCTGAATTGACGCAGCAATATCCTCGGCGCTATTACTGGACGCTAGCTGTAACTTTTCCGAATCCGCCGCACCCAAACGCTCTGCTCGTAATTTGACCTGCGAAATCGATTCCTCGCCACTAACATATAAAACAGATTTTGAGCCAGCAATATACGCTGCAACCTGCGCTAGCAGAGTACTTTTTCCAATTCCCGGCTGACCCGCCACCAAAACCACGCCACCAGCCAAAAAGCCACCGCCTAAAACCACGTCCAAATCATCAATTCCCGTGCTTAATCTTTCTATTCCAGATTCAGCCACGGCTTCACGAACGCTAGCAGTTTTTAAGACTTTGCCACGACCAGCCGATTTATCGACAGCGGACGAGCCTCCCGAAGGAATGACCTGCTCAACCAACGAATTCCATTCCCCGCAATTTTCACACTTACCTGCCCATTTTGAAAAACTAGCACCACACTGCTGACAGATAAATTGACTTCGAGATTTTGCCATTACTTCGCCCCCTCCACGCTGTCCAAGCTCTTATTTAACTCGTCGATTTTCACGCCCAATTCCCTAAGTCTAAGGACACCATAATTATAAGAATTAATCTTAGAATTTAGGTTATTACGCCGACTGTTCAATTCAGAAAGCTCCGCCTGTAAAGCACGGCGCTGCCTTGAAAAGTCATCTTGTGAGGAAAAATCACCGCTATTTGCTCGTCTGTTAAAGTCAGCCACGCGCTGGTTGTAATCGGCTATGTCGGCTGAATATTGTGATAAATCTTGATCTATTTTTTGTTTACGCGACTGCAATGATTTACTTAGCTCCTGTGCCTCATTTTCTCGTGACTCAAACTTTTCTCGATACTGAGCGTGCAACCGCAAAACTTCCGACCGGTCAGTGAAATACCGACGATAATACTCCTCCAATTCCTCACCTAAATTCGCAAACTCCGTCCCTAAAATTGAATGAAGCTCATTTGCGCGTGTGCCCGGCTGGGCTCGGTCGTAATATTTCATCCTCTCAGCCAGCTTGTCGGTCTTTACGTTATCATAAGCGTGCTCCAGCAGCGTCGACAAACGCTCTTTCTCGGCAGAGCTCAGCCTTTTCCAGGCCGCGTGTAACATCTCATGCGCCGCCGTCACCTCTTTTACGCCGTCTAATTCTGCATTAGTCACGTCATAGATGTAGATTTCACCAGCAGCCTGATCATAGCATCCTAAAATAGCGTTTCCCTGCTCTACGCGCCGACAATCTTTATTAAATTCACTAGCCGACTGTATCTGCGGTTTAGAAACATAAAACATTTTCTTGCCAAAATCTGACATCTTGACACGATTGGCGATTTCAGCAATCTGACTACTTGGCTGATATTGCCACAAGGCAATTTCATCGATAATCGACTGTCGATTCAGCACCAATAAAGCCATTCCAAGCACAAACGTAATTGAAACAAAAAATCCAATTAACTTACGCATGCTTGACATCAATCACCACCTTATTTTTATCAATTTTAGCCTGCAGAATATCGCCAGGCTTTGCTTTATTTGACAACAGAACATCACTGAGCAGATCTGTCAGCTCCGACTGAACAGTACGCCTGAGAACTCGTACGCCGCGCTGTTCATCAAAACCCCGGTCAATCAGCCAACGCTTGGCGGGTGGAGTAATATCAAGCGTCATTTCGTGCCGCTCAACTGCCTTGATTAGGTCAATTGTAAGATTGTCAAAAATCTTTCGCACTACCGACCTAGCTAGTGGTTTAAACGTAATCACCCCGTCAAACCTACCGATTAGTTCTGGCCTCAAGAAACTCTCCAACTCGCGTAAAGCTGCGCGTGAATTGCGATTATGTCGATCCGTGTGGGAAGTTTTTTTCT
This sequence comes from uncultured Candidatus Saccharibacteria bacterium, assembly GCA_938046775.1. Taxonomy (GTDB): domain Bacteria; phylum Patescibacteriota; class Saccharimonadia; order Saccharimonadales; family Saccharimonadaceae; genus Nanosynbacter. Next base: position 6,326 of record CALIXB010000031.1, read on the forward strand.
GATCAGATGAAGCAAAGCCCAACTCTGAATCTTGAATCATCTGCTCGGCACCAACGTTGCTGGTCAAAATGATAATCGTCTGCCGGAAACTAATCGTCCGACCATGAGAATCACTCAATTTGCCATCTTCTAAAATCTGCAATAGCAAGTTTAATACGTCAGGATGAGCCTTTTCAATCTCATCGAACAACACCACGCTGTATGGCTGCCGCCGCACCTTGTCAGTCAATTTGCCGCCATCATCATAACCGACATAGCCAGCTGGCGCACCAATCAGCCGACTAGCTGTGTGCCGCTCTGAAAACTCACTCATGTCAATCTTAATCAAATTATCATCACCGCCAAAAACCTCCCGCGCCAATACTCGTGCCAGCTCAGTCTTTCCCACACCAGTCGGACCAAGGAAAATAAACGACCCTAACGGACCACTTTGGCGACTCAGACCAGCTTTATTTCGTCGAATTACCCGGGCTAATTGCCCAATTGCTTCATTTTGCCCCAACACACTCCGACTCAAGCGTTTCTCTAATTGGATTAAATCCTTCATTTGATTCAATGACAATCTATCAATCGGAATATTCGTCATCGCCGAAACTGCACGTCGTAGATATTCCTCGGTTAACATAGGTTTGCTATAAACTTCGTTTCTCAGTTTATCAGCCTGCAATTCCAATTGTCGCATTTGCACCTTAAATTCCGCGGCTTGTTGATAATTTTCAGCCTCGACGGCAGCATCAATCCTACCAGCTAATCGTTTGATTTGACGTGATAATTTATCCTTGCGAGACAATTTTATCGGCGAATTTGATTTTAATAGACTAGCGGCCTCGTCAATCACATCAATCGCTTTATCCGGCAAAAACCGCTCTGTCACGTATCGCTGACTTAAATCGACAGCTTCAATAAGCATTTCGTCAGGAATCTGTACTTGATGATGTTTTGCAAGATTATCTCTCAAGCCTCGCATCATCTCCACCGCATCCTCTGGAGATGGCTCCGCCACCGTTACCGCCTGAAAACGCCGGCTTAAGGCCGCATCTTTCTCGATATGCTTGCGATATTCATCAAACGTCGTCGCGCCAATTAGCCGTACTTCGCCGCGTGCCAATGCTGGCTTTAATACGTTAGCCGCGTCCATTGAACCTTCCGCCGATCCAGCACCCACCAGCAAGTGCAACTCGTCGATAAACAAAATGACTTCCTGGTGTTTCTTAGCAACCGCCAAAACTTTTTGCAGTCGCTCCTCAAATTGCCCACGGTATTTCGTTCCGGCAATCATTGCCGTCAAATCCAACTGAAAAAGCCGCTTGCCTTTCAAAAACTCCGGCACTTTATTGTCGGCAATTTTTTGCGCCAAGCCTTCAACTACCGCAGTTTTACCAACACCCGGCTCGCCGATTAGCGCTGGATTATTCTTACTGCGGCGTCCCAGTACAGTAATCATCCGCTGAATCTCTGCCGACCGGCCAATCACTGGATCTAAAAATCCCTCGCTGGCCCGACGCGTCAAATCCACGCCAAATTTGTCCAGAATTTTCAAATCGCCCGACTTCTTAGTTGTTGCAGCCTGATCATTCTGCAGTGATTCAAATTGCTGTTTATCAAACACATCTTCCAGATTTCCGCGCAGCTGCTCAATGTCAATATTCATATCACGCAACAGCTTAGTTGCCCGCGCCTCACGTTGTAACAGCATGCTATACACGATATGCTCCGTGCCAATTCGTTCCTGACCAAACTCAACCGCCAACTGCCATGACGTACGAATCAGCTCAGCAACTTCAGCACTTAAGCCCTTTTTTACGACCGTAACCACCAAAGGCTTAGCCGTCAGATTTAGCACCATTTCCGCCCTATCTAACGTCACACCATTTTCCGCTAAAATCTTAGCCCCAAGCGACGAATTCTGCGCCAACACACCAAGCAAAATATGCTCCGTGCCGACATAATCGCGGCCTTCGTTATGCGCCAGAAAACCCGCTCGCTCCAAGCTGGCGCGAGCTGTTTCTGTTAAACGAGGTTCTAGCTCAGAAAAATCCTCTGACATACGACCCTCCTTTCGTTTTTAATGGCCAATCGAGAGCGGCTTATTCCGCTACCTCCTCAACCACGCTCATTAAGCTGTCCTCGATATTCTTGCGAGGTTTTGGCTCCGACTTAACAGCAGCTTTTGCTTCAATATCAAGTTCATATCCTGTCAATCGACTTGCCAAGCGAACATTTTGCCCAGCTCGACCGATTGCGATTGATTGCTGATCTTCGCTAACGTAAACTGTTGCCCGCTTTTCGTCTTCGTTCACAGTGACGCTGATTACCTCTGCCGGACTCATGGCATTAGCAATAAAGCCAGCCACATCTTCCTCAAATGGAATAATGTCAATCTTCTCTTGCTCGCCAATTTCATTCATTACAGCCTGAACACGAGCACCATGGCCACCAACAAACGTACCAACTGGATCAACACCCGGCAGCGCAGAAGCTACCGCCAACTTGGTGCGGCGACCAGCTTCGCGGGCAATTGCCTTAATCTCAACTGCGCCAGTTTCCATCTCTGGAACTTCTTGATTGAATAGGAAGCGCACAAACTCTTCATTGCCACGGCTAAGAATTAACTGTGGACCACGACCTTCACGCTCAATGTCCTTAATATAAACCTTAATGCGACGACCAACGCCATAATATTCTCCAGGAATTTGCTCTGATTGCGGCATAATACCGACGGCTTTACCCAACTCAATTCGTACCACACGTGGCTCGACTCGCTGAACCGTACCGATAACGACCGTACCAATTTTATCTTCAAACTCAGCCAGTACTACCTCACGCTCAGCTTCACGCAAACGCTGCAAAATCACCTGCTTGGCGGTCTGAGCTGCCACCCGACCAAATGTCGTCACATTGTGAGTCTCTACCGTTACTTCGCCGTCAATCTCAGCCGCAGCGTCCAACTTCTTAGCATCTTCCAGGCTAATTTGATTGATATCATTCTCAACCTCTTCAACAACAGTTTTAACCACCGAAACCACAGCTGTGCCACTATTGATATTCAAGTTAGCCCGCACCAACTGCTCGCGCGTACCGTTATCACGACGCCAAGCTGCCGCAATCGCCTGCTCAATCACACTCAAGACTGTTTCTTCTGGTAGGTTTTTTTCATCAGCAATCGTCCGCACTGCTAGTGTCAGTTGCTTGATGTTCAGATCTTCCATATTTACTCTCCTTCTTTTATATAATTATATCCTTTTCCGCTTCAAA
>CALIXB010000032.1 GCA_938046775.1 uncultured Candidatus Saccharibacteria bacterium
AACTGACCGTTTTTGAAAAGCGCTTTTGCTCCGTCAATTCAGCGCCAGATGATTTAACCGCCAGAATATTTGAAACCATGTCAGCTAATTGGCCGCTGACTTTATTGCTGGCTTTAGCCTCTTTTTCACTCAATTTAGCCATTGGTCTAGAGCCAAAATAGACGGCAATACTAAAAATAATTGAAAAGATAAACAGGAATAAAGCATACTGCCAAATTAATGTCGATAAAATGATTATTGATCCAGCTAGGGAGATAACTAATGGCAAAATCGACCAGAAAATTGTATCCCAAAAACGTTCAACTGCGCCGTTTAGTTTATTGGTTTGGCTGACAAGTGAGCCGCCGAATTTATTAGCATGGAAAAACATTGTTTGATTAGTTAACTTGTTGAAGCATCGCGAGTATAAATCGCGTTGCAATGCAGTCTCGAACGTCCAAGTGAGATACAATACCAAGCGCCAGCCAATCACCGTTGAACATAGTTCACTAGCGCCATACAGAACAATTAGCGTCCATAAATTGTTGGCAGTTTGCAGCTGGTTGTGCTGGATAATATTAAGCAGCTCTGCAATAACAAGCGGGCCGACAAAAATAGAAATAACGATTGTAGTAATTGCAAAAAATATCGCTAGATTCCTGCGGCGCCTGTAGGGTACAGATACTTGCCAGAATAGGCGTAAAATTTCTTTATCGTTAATTTTATTTTTCAAGATAACTCCTTTCGTCGGTAAAATATTTTTTTGCTAATTTAACCATTCGCTCGCCGATTTCACTATATTTTATTAGCGAATTGACCTGGCTTAAGTCAACCATGGTATTTTTAATAACTCCGCCGCCTGGGTCATTGACGAACTTGCCGATTTTTTCCAGTTTGGCATATACGCGAAATTGGAAAATTTGCTTACCATCAGGTTCGGTTAAGTGCTGATATCCAAGCGGTTGCCATTCAGTCACACGCATATTACATTCTTCAATCATCTCGCGAGCAATAGTCTGCTCAATTGTCTCGCCTGGCTCGGTACGCCCGCCTGGTAAATTAAATTCCTTTTCGCATGCTAGGCTGGTAATGAGCGGTACTTGACCATTCAAGTTGCCTATCGCATAAACTTGTTGCCATGGTAAATCAGGAATTCTGTTTTTAGCGGTTACTGTGTACCAATTTGCCAGTATTTTCTGTCTGTTATAAATGAATGATGATTCTATTTCTGGTTTCATGACTTTCCTTATATTAAGTTTTTAATTGCGAATTAGTACCTCTTTGTCATTTGAATATTAGCACAGGATTCACTGTAGATCCTTGTATGAGCAAACGTATAGGGATACTAATTATAAAGTATAATTGCTACTAATGTCAAATTATATAATAGTAAAAACTAGGTAAGTAAATCACAACTTAGAGAAACGGGTTGTATTACTATTGTAAATCATTTACAATAGTAATATGAAGCAGGTAACCAGTCGAAGAATCACGAAATACACAGGCGATGTACTGTCGATTATATGCCAGTTGCAGCACGCTACCAATGCTGAAATTGCTGGTCGGATGAGAGAATCGTATCCGGATATTAGCGACACTACAGTTCATCGTATTACGCAGCGCTTATATAATGATGGCGCAATTGGGCTGGCGCCTTCCTCGAGCCAGGGCTGTCTGCGGTACGACTTTTCACCGGAATCACACGATCATTTTATATGCAGCGAGTGCGATAGTTTACAGGATATCAAAGTTCCTGATTCAGTGCGTTGCCAGATCGAGCGCCAGCTTGATGGCTGCTGTTTCGATGGTCCTTTAGTGATTACTGGAGTATGCCAACAATGTAAAAATAGAAGGAGGAATTATGGCATTAATTAGTATTACAACTAAACAAGAGTTTGAAGAAAAAGTACTAAAAAGCAAGCGTCCGGTCTTAGTCGATTTTTGGGCACCATGGTGTCCGCCATGCCGAGCGATGGCGCCGATATTGCAGCAGATCGCTGACGAGACAGATTTTGATATTGTTAAAATTGACATCGATGCCAGTAGTGATAATAAAGAACTGGCTATGCATTACCGCGTGCAGGGTATACCAAATATGAAGATTTTTGTTGCTGGCGAGGAAGTTGCTGAGCTGATCGGTATGAAGTCAAAACAGACACTAATTGATGCGTTGGAAAGAGCTAGAGAAACTATTAATTAATATGTCATCACGGAGTAATTATCAAAAGCTTTTCGTGCGAAGATCGCTAAGATATTTACCGCACCATACCCTAATGTTAATTATTTACAAAAGTAAGTTGTTTCGTTTTGAAAAGGCCTTAGATGCCATCGCTAAAAGGAAAATAATTAATGTAAATGATTTACTTTCATTTAATAGTTCTGAAATAAGAGAATATCAAGACCTAACGAAAGATACTCAACTTTGGCATGGCACTGGTCGTTGGCAGCATGGTAGGGACGGTATAGTTGATGTAATGAAAAGTTTTTGTGATATTGCTGGCCTCAAGCCATCCCGTGATGTGTATGCAGTTTTTGGCGGCAGTGATCAGCATATCGTACATTCGATTTCATTATGCCGGAGTCGAATGGTGGCGCGATCGTATGCTGACATGCATGGTCTTGGCTGGAAAGAGAAAAATCGCTATGGTGACGCTCTGACTTGGACATCATATTACTACAGTTTGTTTTATGCGCGACTATTTACGGTCAATGGGGTCAAAATGTTGCGCCGTTGGAAAACTTGGCGCGCATTATCGCATGATGAAAATGGCGATAATACTTGGGGAAAGAAAGTGAATAAGCAGGCACGCGATGTATGGGATATCTTCTGTCTGGGTAGTGATATTTCGGGTAATTATCCAATTTTAATTGGTGTTAGGAGTCTTGATTCACAATTAAAACTAGAAAAACCAATGAGTCATTACGAAGTACGCGCTGATAAACGAATAGGCGTTGCAAATATTTCACACATAGAAGTTCCTCGCGATAAGCAGGACGAAATGCGAGAATTATTGCTTTCATACGGTATCGACATACCAGTGACGAGCATTGAATTAGGCGAATATGTCAGTACGCAGAAGCGTTTTACTGAATTGCTCGGCTGGTAGAGAAAAGAAATTAGACTAAAGCCGACGAAGTGGATGTGATAAGATTATTAATAATATATGAAGTCACATACTAAACCGCTTTTGTATGATCAGATCGCAGCCGATCCAATGAATGCTGATTTTGTCAATAGAGGTTGGTCGCCTGTATATTCTGCTTCGTCAAGTTCGCGAATTGTACTGGTCGGGCAGGCGCCAGGTCGAATTGCTCAGCAAACGTTAAAGCCGTGGAATGATGCGAGCGGTCGTTTGCTTCGGCAATGGCTGAACGTAACGGACGAGCAGTTTTACGATCCCGATCTCTTTGCGTTGATGCCGATAGATTTTTATTATCCAGGCAGAGGTACACATGGCGATTTGCCGCCGCGCTTGGATTTTGCTAGGAAATGGCACCCGCATTTGCTAGCGCAGATGCCGAATGTGCGATTGACAATTTTGGTTGGTTCGTATGCGCAAAAATATTATCTTGATCACCGCGCCAAGCAGAATTTGACAGCAACTGTGGCGGACTTTAATATGTATTTGCCAGATTATTTTCCATTGGTTCATCCATCGCCGCTCAATATTGGTTGGCGCAAACGTAACCCGTGGTTTGAGTCGGATGTTGTTCCAGTTCTACAAACGATAGTTAAAGAGGCACTATCATGACAGTCTATAAAATTAAACGAATTTACGAATCGTCAGAATTAGGCGATGGCTACCGCGTGCTAGTTGACCGATTATGGCCGCGCGGTATAAGTAAAAAACGAGCGGCGCTAGACGAGTGGGCTAAAGAAATCGCGCCAACCAATGAGCTGCGCCAATGGTTTAATCACGACCCAGAAAAATTTACAGAATTTTCAGAACGTTATATAAAAGAGTTAGCTGAAAATCCTGCCGCTATCAAGGCGAGAAATGACTGGCCTAATCATCCAATCGTTACGCTATTGTATAGCGCTAAGGATGCGGAGTTTAACCAGGTGGTAGTACTTAAGCAATGGTTAGAGGGCTGATTTTATATTAGATAATTATACAAGACTATAATTAGACTTGAGCTAACGTTTGAGAGATGAGAACTTGATTAATAAGAGATAAAGTATAATGATAGTGGAGGAGTAGCTAGTCGTAACAATTTGCTTAGTCAACTACATTGACTACAGCAGGGTAATTTTTTAGGTAAATAAATTTCTATGATCAATAAAATTTATCGTGGAATCACATGCGTCATATCGCTAATTTTTAGGATTATACCGACAAAAGATCGTGTGCGTGTAATTGTTTATCGTAATGACGGTAAGATTTTGTTGGTTAGGGGTCGCTTTAGCCGTCAAAAATGGGCTTTGCCTGGTGGCGGAGTAAAACGCCATGAAATTTATGAGCAGGCTGCTATCCGAGAAGTGTTGGAAGAGTTAGGAATTAGCGTAGAGAATCTGCAGTATCTTGGGAAAGCTAATTCTCGTGAGTCATATATTGAGTTTTCAGTTCGAGTCTTTGCGGCGCAAGCGTCTGATTATGATATAAAATGTAACTTTGAAATAATGGAGACTCGGTGGCTTA
>CALIXB010000033.1 GCA_938046775.1 uncultured Candidatus Saccharibacteria bacterium
CAAAAACGGTTGCTGATTGTTACCGGGATTATTGTGGTGTACCGGTTACTGGCGCATATCCCAGTACCATTGGCTGAGCCGACTCAGCTGCGGAGCGCAATCTCTTCAGTGCTAGGTCAGAGTGATTTGGGCGGTATTTTAAACCTGCTTTCTGGCGGCGCTTTGTCAAGTTTTTCTTTGGTACTAGTCGGACTTAGTCCGTTTATTACTGCCAGCATCATCATCCAGCTGTTGACTAAAGCCATTCCAAAGCTAGAGGAACTTCATAAAGACGGCGAGTCAGGACGCCGTAAGATTCAACAGTGGACGCGTGTTATTACTGTGCCGTTAGCTGTCGTTCAGTCAATCGCTTTTATATTTATTTTGCGCCAGACTGTCCTTCAGGGCGGTACGACGACTTTAGGCGATCCAACTGCTATGGAGTGGATTGTGTCGGTAACTGCTATGACTGCCGGCTCGGTATTGCTTATGTGGCTTGGCGAATTGATTACTGAACAGGGAATTGGCAATGGTATTTCTATCGTGATTTTTGCTGGTATTATTAGCCAGATGCCGCAAATGGCTGCAACGATTATTTCTTCTCTAACCGATACCTCCTCTGGCAGTCTGAATTTCTTTAATTGGTTCACGATACCAGTTAATCCGGTGATGTTCTGGACGGTGTTAGCGATGGCGATCGCCGGACTAATCGTTCTATATTTCCTGGTTAAGATTAATGAAGCGCAGCGCGTCATAACAATTAATTATGCTAAGCGCGTTCACGGCAATAGTAACTATGGCGATGTTAAGAGTATTTTGCCGGTTAAGTTGATTGCGGCCGGGGTTATTCCAGTTATCTTTGCGGTGTCGTTTCTTAGTCTGCCGCAGTTCATCGGGCAGGTTATGAAAGCGTCTAATAATCCTAGCTTGCTGCCGACTGCTAATAAGCTTATCACTTGGTTTCAAGCGCCTAATGCCGGTTCGTTTACTGGCGCTACTGCCGAAGCTTTCATTTACCCGACGCTATACTTTCTGCTAGTTATCGCGTTTACGTATTTTTATACAGGAATTGTCTTTAATGCTAATGAAATTGCTGAGAACTTGCAAAAGCAGGGAGGTTTTATCGAAGGTATACGCCCAGGTGCTCAAACAGAGAAGTATTTGATGCGTACGGTTAATCGCCTGATTTTGTTCGGGTCGATTGTGCTGGGTATTGTGGCGATTCTGCCGTTTATTGCTGAGTATTTGACGTATCACTTGACGGGACTGAAGGGGTTGCGGCTGTCGATTGGCGGTACCGGCGTTTTGATTGTCGTGTCCGTTGGGCTGGAGACATTGCGTCAGATTAACTCGCGAGCTTTGATGGTTACGTACGACGACTTTGATCCGGACGAGCTGGTCAATGGCCGCGGTAAAACGAAAAAACGGCGGTTGCTGCCGAGGCTGCGTAAAAAATAAATGAATAATCCTCGCTGCTGGGCGGGGATTTTTATCATCGCTTATTGCTAATTCGTGTATTGCTTGGTAAATAGTGAAAATTTTCTCAGTAAACCCCTTGCGGGAAATAGCTTGTTGCTGTATAATTGACAACTGTAACTTATGGCGAGTCAAAAGGAAGTCATCAAAATGGTAGGAAAGGTAGTGGAAGCACTGCCTAATACTCAATTTAAGGTGGAACTGGAGAATGGCCATAGTATCATCGCGCACATTTCAGGACGAATGCGCAAGCACTATATTCGTCTGGTGCCTGGTGATAAGGTTGAGGTTGAGATGACCCCTTACGATCTTACAAAGGGACGAATCAGCTTCCGCCTACGTGACGATCGACCCCAGCAGGGCCGGTAGTTAAATATTAACGTTAATCTCGGGTTTACTCGGGAAGGGAGATTTGAGCACTTTATGAAAGTTCGTGCAGGTGTGAAAAAAATCAGCCCCGATGACAAGTTTGTCCGCCGTAAAGGTCGGTTGTACGTCATCAACAAGAAAAAACCTAAGAACAAGCAAAGGCAGGGTTAAGCATGGCTCGAATTGCTGGGGTAGTTATCCCAACAGAGAAGCAGGTGCAAATCGCGCTCACCTATATTTATGGGATCGGGCCAAAGCACGCTTCGAGCATCCTTGCGGCGGCTAAGATTGAGCCGACCACTCGGGTGAAAGATCTCACCGAGGCTGAAGAAAACAAGATTCGCGAAATTATCGACAGCGAATACACCGTCGAAGGTGATCTCCAGCGCTTGGTAACTAACAACATTAAGCGCTTGAAGGATATCAACGCCTATCGCGGTCTTCGCCACAAAGCAGGACTGCCGACACGCGGACAGCGGACTCGTACGAATGCACGAACTCGCAAGGGTCGCGCCATCGCCGTGGGCGGTACACAACCAAAAGCAGCAAGTAAGACCTAAAGAAAGGACTAAGAAATGGCAGACGCAAAATCTACCAAGAAAAAGCAGCGCCGATCAGTCCCAGCTGGTCAGCTGCATATTCAAGCAACATTTAACAATACCATCGTTACCTTTTCTGACAAGAAGGGTAACGTATTGACCGCTTCATCAGCTGGTGCATGTGGTTTCCGTGGTAGCAAAAAAGGCACCGCCTACGCTTCACAGGTTGCCGCTGAAAAAGCTGCTGAAGCTGCGAAGACTCAATATGGTTTGAAATCAGTTGACGTTTTCGTCAAAGGTGTCGGTTTGGGCCGTGATGCCGCTATTCGTGCGGTCGGCGCTTTCGACATCTCAGTAGAAAGCATTAAGGACGTAACTGGCGTGCCTCACGGCGGCGTTCGTCCACGAAAGGCACGGAGGGCATAATTATGGCACGAGATAATTCACCGATTGTCAAGCAAAGCCGCCGCGAAGGTTATGCGCTTCACCCAAAAGCACATAAGGTTTTGGCGCGAAAATCTGGTATTCCAGGCCAGCACGCGCACGGCCGCCAAAGTAAGCCAAGCCTGTACGCTACGCAGCTGCGCGAAAAGCAAAAAGTTCGCCGCCTGTACGGTTTGGTGGAAAAGCAGTTTGCGCGCCTGATGAACGAAGCAACTCGCGTCCAGGAAGGTTTGGCGGGCGAGAACCTGTTGAAGCTACTGGAGCGCCGCTTGGATAACGTCGTTTATCGTTCTGGATTCGCTGTTAGCCGCCGCGCTGCTCGTCAGCTGGTTAGCCACGGGCACTTTGAACTAAACGGCCGCCGCGTCGATATTCCATCGATTCGCGTTAAGGCTGGTGATGTTATCACCGTTCGCCCAAAGAGTACCAAATCTGAGTACTTTACGCACATTGACGACGTGATCAACAACTCAATCCAAGGCCCACTGAGCTGGCTGAAGAGCGATAGTAAGAAGCTGAAGATTGAAGTAACTGGTTTACCAAAGCGCGAGGAAGCAGAAGCTGACATCAACGAGCAATTAATTGTTGAGTATTACTCACGATAAAAGAAGGGTTAGGGAAGAATTATGGCAAAAGCAATTTACAATCCAGCACTCGCGAGCGTTGATGACATTTCAGCGACCAGTGCTACTTTTCTAATCGAACCGCTTCACCCAGGCTACGGTAATACTCTTGGCAACTCACTACGCCGCGTTCTGCTATCAAGTGTTCGTGGTGGTGCGATTGTCGCTTTCAAAATTGAGGGCGCAACTCACGAGTTTACCACTGTTGAAGGCATCAAAGAAGATGTTGTTGACATCATGCTTAACCTGAAAAACGTTCACTTGCGCGTATTTACTGACGAGCCAGTTGAATTACGTCTTGAAAAGTCTGGCGCTGGCGAAGTAACTGCCGCTGACATCAAGACAAATGCTGATGTTGAAGTCGTTAACCCAGAGCAAGTAATTGCTACAATTGACAATCCAAACAAGCATTTAGTGATGGATTTAGTGGCAGAAGCAGGCTGCGGTTACCAGACAATTGAAGAGTCAAGCGAAAACCGCTTGCACAGTGACATGATTGCTATTGATGCAATGTATTCACCAGTGTTGCGCGTTCGCTACAAAGTCGACTCAACTCGTGTTGGCCAAGAGACAAACTTGGATAAACTAGCAATTACTGTTGAAACCAATGGTGCAGTTACTCCACGCGAGGCGTTTGAAGAAGCAGCGGCAATCCTGGTTAACCAATACACAGCTTTAGCAGGCAACACCATGGTGACTGGTGCGCCAGCACTTGGCACAGCCAAAGATGACGAAGAGTCAGAATTGGCTATGTCAATTGAAGAATTAAACCTAAGCGCCCGCACGACGAACGCGCTGATTAACAATGAAATCCGCACGATTCGCGACCTGGTGACTTTGACCGAGCAAGATTTGCGAGAATTGAAAGGCTTTGGCTCAAAGGCGCTGGATGAAGTACGCGACAAGATGGCGGAGTTGGAGTTTTAACTATGCATAGACACGGATATCAAGGGCGCAAGTTCGGCCGTGAGCGTGATCAACGGCGAGCCTTGCTGAGAGGCCTGGCAACCAGCCTGGTCGAGCACGGCAAAATCGAGACCACCTTGCCGAAAGCCAAAGAGCTGAAGCGCCACATTGAAAAAATCATCACCAAGGCGAAGAAAGGCGATCTAGCCAGCCGCCGCCAGGTGATCGCAGCACTCAGCACCCGCGCTGCTGCTTACAAACTGGTTGATGAAATTGCCCCACAACTCGGCGGCCGCACCAGCGGACACGTTCGCGTTGAACGCACCCACCTACGTGTTGGCGACGGTGCGCAAATGGCAATCATCGAGTTTGTCGACGACATCAAACCAATGCCAAAGGAGGAGAAATAAGATGAAGACTTATTCACAAAAACCATCTGAAGTTTCTCGCCGCTGGGTATTGTTTGACGCGAGCGAATTACCACTCGGTCGCTTGGCAACTGAAATTGCTAAACACCTGACTGGTAAATACAAGCCGACCTACACGCCACACGTTGATGGTGGCGACTACGTCGTGGTTATCAACGCTGCAAACACCGTCGTTACTGGCTACAAGGAAACTGACAAGTACTACTACCGTCACAGTGGTTTCCCAGGCGGCATCAAAGAAACGCAGTTCAAAGAAATGCGTGAACGCCACCCAGAACGAATTATTGAAGAAGCTGTTAAAGGCATGTTGCCAAAAAACAAATTGCAAGCAGAACGCCTCAAGCGCCTGCGCGTATTTGCTGGCAGCGAGCATGCTCACACAGCACAAACCCCAGAGAAAGTTGAGGTAAAGTAATATGGCTACTGATACCTATTTCTACGGCTTGGGACGACGCAAAAGCGCTTCAGCAAGTGTTCGCTTGCTTCCTGGCAAGGGCACCATCACCATCAACGGCAAAGCAGCCGCTGAATACTTGGATGGCAACAAAACCTTGCTGGCAGAAGTAACCGACCCACTAGCTGTCGTCAGCAAGCAAAAGGAATACGACGTTACCATCTTGGTCAAAGGTGGTGGCCTCGCTGGTCAAGTTGACGCCATCAAGCTTGGCATCGCTAAAGCATTGACGGCTGCTCACGCTGACTTGCGTCCAGTCCTGAAGAAGGCTGAACTGCTCAAGCGTGACCCACGCGAGAAAGAACGCAAGAAATACGGTCTACGTTCTGCCCGCAAGCGCGAACAATTCTCCAAGCGTTAAACAGAGGAGAAGCCAATTCTCGAGAATACCCCGTCTCATATACAGGCGGGGTATTTTCATAGTATACTAAGGCTATGTTTGATAGAATAATCCATCGCTGGCTACGTATTCCGTACACCTTAAATATGCATTATTTTTGCCGCCCAGACAATCCAAAGTCTACGATTCTACTTATCCATGGATTAGGCACCTCATGGCGCACCTGGAAGCCATTGACTCAATATCTGCCCAAGGACGCGCGAGTTATTGCTATTGACATGCTGGGATTTGGCAACTCACCAAAGCCCGACTGGAAATCCTACAACGTCCAAGATCAAGCTACCAGCATCGCCGCCACTCTGCGCCGCGAATCAATCACTCACCTGGACATCGTCATTGGCCATTCTATGGGTTCGTTGGCAGCCGTAGAACTCGCTAAAAAATATCCAAAATTAACTCAGTCGCTAATACTATGCAGCCCGCCAATATATCAACCTAAAGCTGACGAGAAAATCCATCATCCAGAAAAAATATTACGCGCCCTATACGGCCTTATCAACAAGCACCCAAGGAGCTCAAAGCGCCTACTGCAATTTGCCGACCGACATAATATATGGCCTGATGCGGGATTCAAGGCCGATAAAATTACCGCCAAATCTTTCCTGACCGCTCTAAACACCGCAATTATTAATCAAACCACGATGGCTGATATATCACAATTGAAACTACCGATCACTATTCTGTCGGGCAAACTTGATCCGCTAATTGTTGAGCGAAATCTGAAGCAATTAGCCAAAGAGAATAAGAATATAGCCCACCGCTCAATGACTATGCAAAGCCACGAAATTACCGATAAATACGCCAAGCGTTTATCTGGGATTATAAGGCAGCACTTGACAGGAGAAATTCCATTAAAATCCGTACGTAGCATAAATAGATTAAGAAAATAGACCATGATTGAAATCGAAGCCAAATTCAAATTATCTGACAATATGACTCGTGACAAGCTCATTGCGGTCCTAAAAAGTCATTTTGTCGTACCCGCCTCAGTCAAACACCAAATCGATACGGTTTTTCTATTACCTGAGCAAGTTGACGCGCCAATTTTTCCTGGTTCAAAGATTATGCGAGTGCGTGACGTGCTTGACCCAAAAACTGGTGAGTTGCAGCGGAGCTTGATGACGCTAAAAATCGAAAGGCAGGCGAAATTAGTATCTGATGAATATGAATTTGCAGTTGACGACGGCAATATGACACGCCAAATGCTCACAGCGCTAGGCTGGCAAGAAGTTGTCACGGTTGATAAAGTCCGCCCTGAATCAAAAACTGAGGACTATACGATTTGTGTTGATAAAGTTGCTGGACTAGGACTATTTATTGAGCTGGAGGTTTTGGCTGAGGACAACGCAAATGCCAACAATATTCAGCAGCAAATGCATAGTTTCCTGAAAAAATTGAACATTGACGGCGAATTATGGAAGACCCCTTATGATACGAGCATTAGGAATCTGCGAAGGGCCGTTAGTTAACGTATACTTATCAATATGAAGCACAGGAATAGTCCAATTTATTTTGTAACTTCCAATCAACGCAAGTTCACTAGCCTCCAAAAGCTCCTCCAGCCACTCGGTGTTG
>CALIXB010000034.1 GCA_938046775.1 uncultured Candidatus Saccharibacteria bacterium
TTGTTCCCAATTTCCCTCTTTTTCAAAATATTCTTTTCCAGCAGCCGATTCAACAGCGTCTTTATTGTAGCCTGTTTCCAGTTCATTTTCTCACAAAGCACCTCTGTCACAAACTTGCTCGTAACTTCGCTATTTGCCCACACAACTCGCATTACTTCCCATTCTGCATCGGTTATATGCTGTTTTTTATCGATTCTGCAATTTTCTTTCACATTCTTACCTCCTTTAATGTTTACGTTTGTAATCTTTTTACATTATATAGTTTACAACAGTAATC
This sequence comes from uncultured Candidatus Saccharibacteria bacterium, assembly GCA_938046775.1. Taxonomy (GTDB): domain Bacteria; phylum Patescibacteriota; class Saccharimonadia; order Saccharimonadales; family Saccharimonadaceae; genus Nanosynbacter. The sequence goes on from CALIXB010000034.1 coordinate 278, forward strand.
GTTTTTTGTATATTCTTGTCACATATGTATTATCTCACAATATATTTCCATAAATTTATGTGCTATACTTGAGCTATCAAATTTAACATAAGGATTTTTATGGCAAGTACGAAAAATCGGACAAAAACTCAGGTGAAAAAACCACAGATTGAAATGTTGGTGCCAATTTTGATTGGTGCGGTAGTGGTGCTAATAGCGACAGTCGGATATTTGGCATGGCGATTGGATAATCAATCACCACATAAAGTATACACGGCGACGGAAAAAGTTGGTAACGGATTCGTGAGTTTGGGCTCACTTGGCTTTCGATTTGAGGGGAATAAGGCGACTGCTCGTAACGATGCGTCAGTGCAGGAAATTCGCGATTTTTTGAAAAAAGAAGTCGCTCAATCAGGCTGCAAGGACGATAATGGTGCGGCTAGGGTAATTGTAAATACTCAAGACGAGAAGCAGTTGCTGCTTGGATATGGTTGCGGCAGTACGGCTGCGCGAATGTTTGCAGTTAAGAAGGATGATGGCTGGAAAGCAATTTCACCAACTAACCAGTTTAATACGTTCGATATTCCAAGCTGCAAAATGACTGATGAGAATAACATTAGTAAGGAAATCGCGCCAGTCTGTCAAAACGAGAAAAAAGATGGCGATAATCTATCTTACGATTACAGGTTACGCTAGAATATTTTATAAAATAATTCCCCGCTTTATCGGCGGGGATTTTTTATAATAATTATTTTTTCTTAAACAAGCGGCGTTTTTTAGATTTTTTACCACCGTCGAGTAACTCATCTGGGTCAAAGTCATCATAGGTGACCATCAATGCTCGCGAGTTAATCTGCCTTAAGGTCTCAAGTCCAACTGATACAATAATCAGGATTCCGGTACCGCCGATTGATAGGCGTAAGCCTCGTAGGCCCGTCAAATGATATGTCAGATATTCGGCGACGAAAGGTAGAATTGCTACAATTCCCAGAACAATTGAGCCAAACAGAATTAAGCGATTAACGGTTTTTGTCAGATACTTCTCAGTCTGAGCGCCTGGACGAACACCCTCGATGAAGCCGCCTTGCTTTTGTAAGTTTTCAGCGATTTCATTGGCGTTAAAGACGATGCCAGTGTAGAAATACGTGAAGGCGATGACTAAGAGGAAGTATAGCGTTGGGTAGATGAATGCTTCAGCAGTGCTGCCTGTAAATGAGCCGGCGCTCGGTGCTTGGAACCAGGTGATGAGCTTGTCGGCTGTCGGCAGAAGATTGGCATTACCAGATGCTTTCATGACTTGACCAACGAACTGCGGCAAGCTAAGAAACGCAACTGCAAAAATAACTGGGATAACGCCAGCCGCAATCAGCTTGACTGGCAGAATGCTTTTTACGTCACCATAGTTACTATTGCCGTGGACGCGTTTGGCATAATTGATAGTAATAACACGCTGCGCTTCGTTGATTTTCACCAGGAAGTATAGAACGATGAGTCCCGCAATAGACATGATAAGCACTGTCCAGAACATGGTCGGGTTAAGAGGTAGCGTAAACCAGTTAAATACGTTTAAACTGCCTGATGAAGTGTCGAGCAGCGAAGAAATGAGCGACGCAAGCATTTGCGGTAGCTGGCTAATAATTCCGGCAAAAATCACGATGGAAATACCGTTGCCAATGCCCTGCTCCGTAATCAATTCACCCAGCCACATCAACAGAACTGAGCCAGCAGTCATGGCGGTAACAGATACAATCCACTCCATTGCCGTTGGATCGGCTAATGTAGTTGAGCCGCCTTGAAGAACTGTTTGGCGCAGAATAAAGATGAAGGCAATTGACTGAACGATAGCCAACGGAACAGTGATCATACGTGTCCATTGTTGAATTTTACGACGACCAGTCTCGCCGTCCTTGTGAAGCTCTTCTAGCTTCGGAATGGCTTTAGTCAATAACTGAATGATGATACTGGCGGTAATAAATGGACTAAGTCCGACCAACACTAAAGAAAAGCTTGATAGTGCGCCACCAGAAAGCAGGTTCAAAATTCCGCCCAAATCAGTCTGTCCAAGCACTGACGAAATCGCGTTACGCAGCTGGGTCGGTTCAGCCAACGGCACTGGGATATGCGCCAACAATCTGTAAACGACGATTATTCCAACGACAATCAATAATCGTTTTTGCATGTCTTTATTTTTTAGCGAGCGGAAAATTATTCTCCAATTCATGTTTTAGCCCCTCATAGTCTCTAACAATTCTTAACTCTGTTAATTATACATTACCTTAGCGATTTTTTCCATACTAAAAATGCAAAAGCATATACGCTATAATTAAATCACTAACATAATATAGAATTGAGGTATTACATGCAACCACAGCCCGAAACTCCACCGACCCCACCAACAGTCCTACCGCCAAATCCGGGGCTACCACAAAATCAGCCACCAAAGAAAAGTAAATTATGGTTATGGATTACTTTGTCGATTGTTGGTGTGCTTGCGATAACAGGAATAGTTGTAGCAATTGTTCTCGTGTCAAGTAAGAGTACTCCATCAAAACAAGACACAGATATATCTCGCAAAGAATCTACCAAGTCAAAAGATAGTAAAGATGATAAAAATAGCAATGATAAAAACGAAAAGAAAGAGTTAGCTAAGGTTAATTCAAAATGTCTGACGTCTGCGGATTTTCGAAAAGCTGGATACGGCTATATGGAGGACGGTCATTTTATACTTGCAAAAGGCAAGTTTAGTCTTAATGGTATCTTCTTCAATCCAGATGCAACTCAATACACCTATGAAAATGCTGTTGGTAGTGAGTTCGCTAAATTGGGAGAACTTTATAAATCAAATAGTCATAAGGAGTTTTCGATTGATCTAGTTGGTCAAACACATGAAGCTAGTAGTACGAGTGAAGGTTCAAAATTAGCCTTAGAGCGAGCCAACAAAGTTAAGCAAGATCTGATAAAACAAGGAATTCCAGGGGATAAAATCATCGTCTCCGATCCAACAGTCTCTAACTATGGAAGCAATGATAATACGGCTGATAGGAATGTGCGTATTTATATAGTCGCCCCGCAAGAATGTAGCGAAAAATAGCCAAAAATAAGAATAAAAAATCCCCTTCTTTCCCGAAGGGGATTAATTATTACCGAGAAAAATTACTTTTCTTCAGCTTCTTTCATGCTTTGGCGCAGTGGTGTCGCGACTTTCTCAAATGAGCCGCCGGCTTTTTCAATCGCTTTGACGACTGAAGCGGACGCAGCTTGGACTTTCAAGTCAACCTTAGCCTTCAATTCACCGCGGGCGATCACCTTGACCGTGTGGAACGGTGTCGCGATGTAGCCTTCGGTAAATAGCAATGCATTGTCGACGGTTTTGCCGTCAAAGGCGTTCAAGTGGTCGAGATAGACTACCTGAGCTGGTGTACGCAAGCTCTTGAAACCGCGAGCTTTTGGTACAGCCTGAGCCAATGGACGCTGACCACCCTGGAACATAGCACGAAGCTTTTTACCAGTGCGGGCGTTCTGGCCTTTGGTGCCACGACCAGCGGTTTTACCCTGGCCAGCAGCGATACCGCGACCAACGCGCTTTTTATTCTTGTTTGCTGAAACTTGGAGATCGTTGTATTTCATTACTTAGCCTCCTTTTTGGCAGCTTTAGCAGCTTTTTTGACTGGCTGAACGCCCAGCCACTCTTCGCGTGGAACGAGTGATTTCAAGGCTTCAATGGTTGCGTAGGCGATGTTCACCTTGTTGGTTGAACCAAGCGACTTGGTCAGCAAATTGCGGACACCAGTTACGCCGATGATCTGTCGCACCACACCACCAGCGATAATACCGGTACCAGGAGCAGCTGGCTTGATCAGTACGCGGGCGCCTGAGAACTTAACTTCGCTGTCGTGTGGAATGGTCTCGCCGTTGAGTGGCAAGGTGATCAAGTGCTTCTTAGCAACTGAGGTTGCCTTGGCGACAGCAGCTTGCACATCGGCACCTTTGGCCACGCCAACACCAACCTTATCTTTGCGGTTACCGACAACCACCAACGCCTTAAAGCGGAAGCGGCGGCCACCTTTGACCACGCGGGACACACGGTCAATGTTGATGACCAATTCTTCAAACTCTTTTGGTGCATCATCACGCACATTTCGCCGGTCATCGCGGCGACCACCACGCGGACTGCGAGGCCGACGGCCTTCTGCGCGTGGGGTAGTATTTGCAGCTTGTTCTGCCATACTAGAACTCCAATCCTTCTTGGCGCGCAGCATCAGCCAATGCCTTCAAGCGACCAGCGTACTGGCGGCCGTTGCGGTCAAAGACCACTGCGCTAATTTTACTTTTCTTTGCTTTCTTAGCAATTTCAGTACCGATGGCAGCGCATTTTTCGCTCATCGTACCTTTTGCTTTGGTGCCAACGGTGGTTGCGGCAGCCAATGTTTTGCCTGCGACGTCGTCGATCAGCTGAGCGCTAACGTGCATGTTGCTGATGGTGACGGTTAGGCGTGGGCGCTCTGCAGTGCCTGAAACCTTAGCGCGAACGCGGTTTTTGCGAAGAGCTTGGTTGAGTAATTTCTTGTTTTCAGCCATGATTACTTACCTGTCTTTCCTGCTTTGCGCAAAATTTGCTCGTCAGCGTACTTGATACCCTTACCCTTGTATGGCTCAGGCTTCTTCAGCGCGCGGATTTCCGCAGCGACTTGGCCGACTTGCTGTTTATTGATACCACTGACGATGATAGTCATCTTTTCGTTGGTAACGGTGACGCCCTCTGGGGCTTTGTATTTGACTGGGTGTGAAAACCCGAGCGCCATTTCCAGCTCGTTGTTGCTGGAGCTCACGCGGAAACCGACACCATTGACCTCGAGACGCTTCTCGTAGCCCTTGGTAACGCCGATTACCATGTTGTTGATCAGCGCGCGCATCAGACCGTGCTGGGCGCGAGCAGTTTTGGACTCATCCTTCGGATGAACCGTGACTTGTCCGTCTTCGACTTTCACCTCAACTGCTGGCGTGATGAATTGTGTCAATTCACCTTTCGGGCCTTTTACGACCACGTCACCAGAGTCAACCGTGATTGTCACACCGGCCGGAATAACCACCGGCAGTTTTCCGATTCGACTCAGACTCATTACTCACCTTTCGTGTGATTTGATATTAACCCTGGTATTTTAGCATAGATTAGGGGTGAAATGCAAGGTTTTTTGAGAGTTATGCCTAGTTGCCGTACGGGATAAGCAGAATGACTGCCAAAATGCCGAGAGTAATATATGTCGCTAGGGCGGCTTTGGTCAAATATGGCTCTTTCATATCGTAGATTTTACGCACTTCGTAATAATCCCATAGCCGCCAACCGGAGATCATTAAAAGAATGCCAGCGAAGATGCTTAAATAGCCGCTGACATCAATATGCCAAAGAAAGTTTGGTGCATCAATTAGAGCGATGAGTGTAGCCACTCCCATCGTCGACCAAAAGCGTATCTGAGGTTCCCTCCCGACAGCGATAAAGCAGGCAGCGGCGACCATGATTAACTCAACGAGAGGGTTTCCCATAAATAGCACCTGAATATAATAACTGGGGATTCCCTGTCTGGAGTCAGCACTGCCGATAAGCCAGCCTATCCCGTGCAGTAGCGGCACCATAACGACAATAGATAACAAGAAGGGCAAAAAATCAACGGCTAAGACATCTTTAACAGTTATTTCTGCTTGGTCTGGTGCTTTTGTCATATGGAGGAAGCTCCGCATATGATTACAGTATAGCAGAATGTAATTTTTAAATATCGTAAACGTCTATCTCGATCGCCTTAAGTATCTGCCCGATTAGCGCATTGTCTGCCATCTCTAGCCAGCCTCTACCACCGACAACACAGCCGCCGAGGATTGAATTTAGTGTATCTCTGTCTAGCAGTACTTGCTCGTAGTTATGCGAGCACCTAACCAACGCTGCCTGCAAATTATCGCAAAATGACGACCTTGATAAAAATTGTACATATTCCATGAATTCGCATTTTAATTGATGGACTATGTTATCGTCTTTCTTGATTAGTCCGAGAAACATCCGATAGCCAACCGACTTTGATGCTTCAGACCATTGATCACCACGATCGTATACTGTATGTTTTTCGCGAATCATCACTAAAAAGTTAAGCGCCACAGCCTGTACGACAACCGCCGCCAGTGCTTGATCAACTGGCGATTGGATATATTTTTCATCAACCGAATATTCTAAAACATATTCAGGAAAAAGATTTTTGGACTCTACTCCATATTTTATGTATGGTATACGAAAGAGTGTATTTACAGAGCTTTTACCATCAGCTTGGCGATACGTTATATCACTTTGCTGACGCCATGCGGAAGACTGTACTGCACATAATTTATGTAGTAATTCATCTTGTGCTAACTCTGTCAGCGCGCGATTCGTCTCTATTCCACACTCGCTAGCCGCCCGCAGAGTAGCACTTCCCGGAATATCCCATTCATCAAACAGTCGCAACGCCTCATTGTAAGCGTCTTGCGCCTCTGGGTTGTGGAATTCGGCGTCCATATAGCAAGTGTCGCCATAGGTTTTTGCCGTTAAGGTAATATCACTTGAAATAAAAAATCCTTTGTCTTGAAGATATTTCAAAACATACTGGGCAAGCAAATGCTCATAAATATGAGCTAGCAGGCCGTTGTTTTCAACTATTTTATATAAGGATGAATACATCATTTTGTTGGTCTCTTTGCGAAATAGGAGACACCCCAGACAGTCACTATAATATCTGAGGCTTATTCAATTATAGTACATACCTATTGGATTGGCTATAATCCGCAAATTGCTATATACTTTTGGTATTACATAAGTAAGCTGGAGGTTCCTGCGTAACAGAACAGTATGAAATAGAGCGTAAGCGTAAGTTTGTGGGTGATTTGGAGGGGTTTATTGCGCAACTGGGCTCTCAGGGATTTTTTCTGGCTAGCGAAACTACTGAAATTGACGCTTATTATTCTCGACCGGATGTTGATTTTATGCAGACGGTTGAGTGTTTGCGGGTTCGACAGCGTGATGATTTTACCGAGATAACCTATAAGCCACCGACAGATCAGCGTACACACATCGAGGGTGGAATTATTGTTAAGCCAGAAACTAACCTGCCGGTCAGTCCAGAGAATATAGCTGTCGCTAAGCAGCTGCTAGCAAATCTTGGTATGGTGAAATTGGTCGAGGTCAATAAGTTTCGACGGATATTTAAGTGCGATGATGAGCCGGGGCTAACGATTGCTATTGATGAGATTAGCGGTGCGGGTGTTTTTGTAGAAACGGAAATCATTAGCGAGGATAAAAAGTTGGCTTTGCAGCGAATCGAGGATATTGAAGCGCGGATAGGAGTTCAGGAGTTTGAAATCATCACTCGACCGTATCGTGATATTTGTATGGATATATCTTTGAAAGGTTGTCAACTAGCGTAGAATCCAATTTTTCTTGTTTGATTTCATGAATATCGAAATAGTTAAAGTTTGAAACTTCATCTGTTTTACGAGGTGCCGTTAATAGAGTAACTTCGTAGGCAATAATCAGAACAGGGTCATCGAACTTTGTATTCCAAGTTGGAATAATCAAGGGATTTTCTGTAGCGACTTCAATATCTGCTTCTAATTCTTCCAGAAACTCTCGTTTCAACGCTTTCGTAATATCCTCGCCATGTTCCAGACCGCCGCCAGGAAGATCCCATGAGTCACTTCTCTCTTGAACGAATAGTAGCTTGTCTGAAGAATCACGCACCAATCCCTTGACTACTACTCGATATGCTGATTTTATGTCTTTTAGCATGTCAACCCTTGCATAGTAAAAGCTTATCATAAAAAATAAACGCCCTGCAACGAGGACGTTTATTTGATTCGCGTAAGGCTTAGTACACCTTCAACAACAACTCGCCACCAAGTTTAGCCTTGGCTGCTTCAGTGCCAGTCATGACACCTTTTGAGGTTGAGATGAGTACCAGACCGCGGCCGCTTTTCACCTTTGGAATCTCGCTAGCGCCGACGTAGACACGACGACCTGGCTTGGAGACGCGAGTGATCTCGTTGATGGTGCTGTTAGTACCTACTTCGTTGATAGTCACCACCAGCACGCCGCGAGGCTTGGCGTCCTCTAGTTTAACATCTGCAAGGTAGCCGTTTTTGACTAATTGCTCAGCGATGACTTTTTTCATCTTGCTGGACGGAACACGAACTTCCGTCTTGCCAACCAGTTTCGCATTGCGAATGCGCGTCAGAAGGTCGGCGATTGGGTCTGTAGTTTGCATAGACATTGTCGAATCTCCTTTCCTTCTTACCAACTACTCTTTGTTATGCCTGGGATTTCACCTTTGGCTGCTTTTTCGCGGAAATTGATGCGGCTCAGGCCGAACTGGCGCATGTAGCCGCGTGGACGGCCGGAAATGCTGTCGCGGTTCTTGTGCCGGGTTGGGCTTGAGTTGCGGGGCAATTTCTGCAAACCGTCGAGGTCGCCAAGTTCTTTAAGCTCAGCGCGCTTTGCAGCGTATTTTGCGATCATCTTCAGACGCTTTTTGTCGCGAGCGACCATTGATTTCTTAGCCATTACCTGACGCCTCCTTTCTTCTCAAACGGCATGCCAAATTTCTCCAGCAAGGCTTTTGATGCTTCTTTGTTGCCGTTCTTGATGACAAATGTTACCTGCAACCCGTGCAAAATCTGTGTTTCCTCGAAGGTCAACTCTGGGAAAATTGACTGCTCGATGATACCCAGGTTGTAGTTACCACCTTTGTCGAACTTCAGACCGACGCCATGGAAGTCGCGGACGCGTGGTAATGCTACGTTGATCAAACGATCCATGAACTCATACATCCGAGCCCCGCGTAGCGTCACGCTCACACCAATTGGCGCACCCATGCCTTTACGGATGCTGAAACCAGCGATTGACTTCTTTGCTTGGCGGGCAACTGGTGCCTGACCGGTGATTTTTT
>CALIXB010000035.1 GCA_938046775.1 uncultured Candidatus Saccharibacteria bacterium
GTGCGCGCCCCTGGAAAATTTTATCGTACCGCCCGTAAGGGGGCTGATAATTTTGCACGATAGCGTTATGGACACTAGCCGCCGATTTAATAATCAGTTTGACCAGAAAGCTGCCGTCGTCCATTTGCTAATGAATAGCGCTCAGCGAGCGGTTGTCGCCAGCGACCAGCCAAACGCCAAGGCGGCAGCCAGCCATTTGCAGCAATTAGGATTTAACCCAATTTCTATGCCAGTCGATAAGCATGACCGAATCATTGCCCGGTCGCAAGCGCCGCTGGCACTGCTTTGCGACGCGTTGCTGCCTGAATTGTTCCAATTGGATAAAGAAGGTTTGCTGACGCCGTCGGGAGAAACACTGGCAGAAACTTTACGTTCCCGCACGCTCATTTGGACGCCAGCCACCCGCCGGGCAATTTTGCGCAATCCTCAACTACGCGAACTTATTAGCGAACTGTCAAAGATCTTAGACCAAACGCAGCCGCCAGATAAATAATCCTCCAAATCCAAACCGCATACTTCCTGTCAAATGCTATACTAAGTAGCATGAACCAAGAACCTCCATATTACAATCTAAAGCGCAGGCACCGGCCGCGCTGGATTGGTATTTTATTAGCATTTTTACTAGGTATCCCCATGATAATTGGTCTATGGCTGCTGCTGTGGCGGTGGAACTACGTGTCGTACTTAACTGGACCCATCGGCGCGGGCATCGTCTACCTAATATATAGTTTCATAACCCAGGAAGAGAGACCGCCGCTCCTTGATATCATTTTATTAATCGCAGCCTCTATACTCGGTACGGTAATCGGTTTCGCCGTTTGCCTGGCTGAATCGCTGCATATTTATACTAAAATCGGGTTCTTAGCAATGGTAGAATTTATCGTTTCGCCGCCAACATGGACAATATTATGGAAAGCAAATCCGATGGCTATCCTCTCGCTCTTATTCTCAATTGGTTTATCTATTTACATTATTTTATGGGTTTGGCGCATTTCCAAGCGAGCTGTTTTATAGAACATTTGCGGATTTTAGCCGTTGGTATTATAATCACCTCATGACCATAAAACGGCAATTCATCGTCACCGCCTGGCAAAGCACGCGTTTTCGCCGCGGCTTGTTGAATTGTTCGTAAATTTCTTCTGAAAAACTAACCATGAATAGAGGCCGCGCGCGGTCTTTTTTATATAACCCAAAGGAGGAATTATGAAGCAAAGAATAATTATCATCGGCGGCATGGGGCCGCAGGCAAGCTTGGAACTACACCAGCGAATAATTCGGCAGGCGCTGGCAGACGGTGCGAAGGATGGCACGGATTTTCCGCATATAGTTCATTTGTCGCTGCCAGTTCCTGATTTTATCGCCAACGAATCGCGGCGCAGCGAAGCCTTGGAAATTATCATAAACGAACTGAAAAACATTGGCGCGTCGATGGACGACGTTATCATAATCGCTTGCAATACTGCGCATTTATTGCAGCCCGCTATTAAGCAGCGGCTGAATATTCGCATAACTTCCATGGTTGATACCGCAATTGATTATGTTAGCAGCCATTATAAAACAATTCGATTGCTAGCATCGCCGACAACCATCCGCACTGGACTATATGACAAGACGCTGAAAGCCGCCGGAGTGACCGTGTTAACGCCGAGTGAGGAGGAAGAGCAAGCGCTGGAAGTGATAATTCGCGCAGTAATTTCTGAGCAGACAATACCGCAGTCAGCGCTGGATAAAATACCAATAACAATCCAGTCCGAGCAGGCAAACGCAGCAAACTATATCAATAATTACCCCAGCAGTCCGCCGGTATTATTAGGCTGCACCGAATTATCCTGCGCCTTCGTCGAAAAACCAAATACCATTGACCCAATGAACATTTTATTACGTTACTTAACAACCAAAGGAGTGTTATAATGAATACAATGAAACCATCCAAACCCGTCATTCTCACTGGCGTGCGCGCCAACAACGATATTCACATTGGCAATTATTTTGGTGCCATTTTGCCGATTGTTGATATGGCGAAGCGCCGCTCGGCCGATTTTGATATCAATCTGTTTATCCCCGATCTACATAGCTTCACCACGCCGATTGACCATAGTAAATTGTACGACAGTATCCTCAACAACGCCCGGATTTATACGGCCGCGGGGCTGCCGCTGGATAACCAGGCCATTCATTTGTACCGCCAAAGTCGCATCCCGGCGCACAGCGAGCTGGCGTGGATTTTGGATTGCTTTACGGGGTTTGGCGAGATGAGCCGGATGACGCAGTTTAAGGATAAGTCTGATAAGCTTCACGGTGACCAGATTTCCGTCGGCCTCTTCAACTACCCAGTTCTGATGGCCGCTGACATCTTGCTCTACGGCGCCAGCTACGTGCCGGTTGGCGATGACCAGACGCAGCACCTGGAATTTACCCGCGATATCGCCGAGCGGATGAACCGCAAATTTGGCGACCTGTTTGTCGTACCCAAACCAGTCGTCCAGCAGCATCAATTCTTTGGTAACGACCAGGGCCTGAGAATTAAAGATCTGATGAACCCGACCAAAAAGATGAGTAAATCCGACGACAGCGGTAAGGGCGTTATCTTCCTCGGCGACGAACCGCAGATAGCACACAAAAAAATCATGAGCGCCACCACCGACTCACTGGGCAGGGTGCAGTACGACCGTAACAACCAGCCAGGCATTTCCAATCTACTGGAGATTTTGACCCTGGTACGCCAAGACACTGGACGAGACGTCAGCTTAGAGCAGACCATCAGCCAGTACGCCGGCATGGAGCGCTACGGTGATTTCAAGCGAATCGTGGCTGATGAAGTGGCAGAATTCTTGGCGAATTTCCAAGCGCGCCTGGCGGCAGTTGACGAGCAGGCAATTGAGGACAAGCTAGAATCCAGCGAGCACGATATGAACCTCGTCGCCAACGAAACTTTGCACCGCGTCCAGACGGCCGTGGGGCTGCGGAGATAGTATGGCGATGGCAAGTTGTCTCACCGAGCCAGGAACGCTGCCAAATCAAGCGCTGCACATTTCTAGCCGTTTAAGTACCCGAGGAGGCGCCGCGTGAAAATTTCGGCGCGCACCGTCCTCAAGATCGCCAGATTGTACCAGCTGGCAGATGATAACACGCCCGTCAAGGCCTTGCGCCACCTGAAGGTTCAGACCGACGAGTCGCACGTGCTGGCAGAATTCATCCTAAACAAACAGCATTTTGCCTTGTTATACGGTTCAATCGTCGACGAAGAATCAATTGACGAATTATGGCCCGATAAGCCTGCCAACGCTGAGATTTTGCCAAATCCGCTTGACCCGAATTTCACCGAGACGCCATTTCAGGGCAAGTTCGTCATTATGCTCCACGTCGTACCGACCAAGCAACGCCTGGACGTCCATTTGTCTACGGACTTTGACCCGTCAATTTCGCGCAGTCTCTGGCAAAAATACATCAAAGCCGGCTACGTGTCGGTCAATCAGCGAGTAGTGACGACGCCAAAGTTCGAGGTTGACGAGACCGACGAGATTGCTATCAATCTACCAAAGCAGGAGCAGACGAGTGCAGAGCTGCCAATTTTATATGAAGACGACGACGTGATAGTAGTGAATAAACCGAGCGGGCTCCTGACGCATGCCAAAGGCGGACTATCGACCGAGCCGACAGTGGCGGAAATTATTCGCCCCAAAACTTCGTTTGTCTCGGACACCGATCGGCCAGGCATCGTCCACCGTCTCGACCGCGATACTTCGGGCATACTGATTATTGCTAAAAATCCTGACGCTGCCGCCCATCTACAGAAGCAATTCGCCCAGCGCACCACCAGAAAAACCTACCTCGCGGTGACCGACGGCGTACCGAAATTAGCCGCCGCGAAGATTGACCTACCGATTGGCCGCAACCCGTCCGCGCCCAGCACCTTCCGCATTGACCCGAACGGCAAACCCGCCCAGACAACCTACCGCGTACTGACAGCAACTGACACCCGGGCGCTGATTGAGCTCAAACCCACCACCGGCCGCACCCACCAACTCCGCGTCCACATGGCGTACCTGAACACACCAATCCTCGACGACCGCGTTTATGGCAAACCGAACGCAAGCCGCCTGATGCTTCACGCCCAGAAGTTAGAAATCACATTGCCATCTGGCGAGAGGAAAACATTTGAAGCAGCCACTCCAGAAGAATTCAAGCAGCTATTTCCAGGGGAATTGTAGTGTCTGAAATTATTGTCTCAACCCAAGACGTCCAAAAAATTGACCAAATCACTGCTAGGCCGCCACACGCACTTTTAATTGTGGCAGACTACGGGCTAGACGGCAAAAGCGTGGCTCAAAAAATAGCTAAAAATAGCGATATTTTCCGCTTAACTCCGCTTCCAGATAAACAATCCATATCCGTTGAGCAAATTCGTGATCTCATTGCTAAATTACGAACTTACGCCATAAATCGCCGAACTATTATTATTGACGAGGCGGACTTGATGACTGAATCATCCCAAAACGCACTGTTAAAAGCTCTGGAAGAACCAAATAAAAACACCATCTTTATCCTTATTGCAAAAAATCCAAAACTAATGCTAGATACAATAAAATCTCGCTGCCAAACCCTTACGCTTCATAAAACATCATCAGTCCAGGATAAAAAACTGCTTAAAAATTACAATTTAGACTCAGCCACCATCCAGCAAATCCTCTTTCTGGCTGCCGGTCGGCCACTACTGATCCAGCAGCTAGCAGAGAACCCAGACAAATTCGCCGAATACAGACAGCTAGCCACTGACGCAAAGCAAATTTTAGCCACAAATCAGGAATATACTACTTTAAAAAATATCGCAAAATATTTTACCGACCGCCAGAAAGCGCTAATCCTCACGGATATCATTATCAACATGATTCGCTTTCAATCCCTATCTCATGGCATGAATTCAACGTTAGAAAAACAGCTCAATCAGACTACAATCGTCAGTAAAGTACTAAACTCCAATGCTAATGTCAGACTAGCGCTGATGCAACTTGTGCTATAATGATATAGATATGTTTGGACTATTCCTCATTCTAATTCTAATGATTTGGGCGATTTTTTATCATCCATCAATCAAAGACGCTGGTGATTTGCCAACTAAAATTACCGAAAAGCTTGATCAGTTGTGGGTAATTGCCCAAGATTCAATTCGCGAAAATAAATATCTACGAGCAGAAAAGGCTTTGCTAACCATCTTGCGCGTCGACGAAAAGAACGCCACCGCCTATAATCGCTTAGGCATTTTATACGCCAAACAACGCGCCTATAAAGACGCCATCGAGTGTTTTGAGATTGCCCAAAGCTTAGAGCCAAGCGCCTCAAGCCTTCATAACGTTGGTCTGATTTACTATGAAACCGAAAATTACGAAAAGGCGTCATTAGCCTTTGAGCAAGCTCTAGAGATGGAGGATGATTTGGCAGCTCGCTACATCGCCTACGCTAAAGTCCAAGAAAAAATTGGAAATGCGAAAAAGGTAATAAACGCGCTAGAAAAGGCTGTTGAGCTAGAGCCAATTCCACAAACCCTTAAGATATTGGCAGAAGCTTATGAAAACTCTGGTCAGGCAGACCTTGCTGAAGGTCTACGTAAAAAGGCCACTAAGATGCTAACACCATCTGCGCCGGCTCAAAAAACTGTTGGCACTCCACGGCCGCGCCAACAGCGAAAAATCCATCAGCCAAGAAAAATTGTCATGTAGGCTATTGCCACGAGGTTAAAAAATTGCTAAAATAAATCCAGTGCCGCTTTAGCTCAGCTGGCTAGAGCAACGGTTTTGTAAACCGTAGGTCCTCGGTTCGAGCCCGAGAAGCGGCTCCACATCACGCTGGAATCGTGTAGTGGCAATCACAGGAGACTGTAAATCTCCCGCCGTAAGGCTTCGTAGGTTCGAGTCCTACTTCCAGCACCAAGGAATAATTTTTCGGAAAATTGTCGCTTATAGAAGCGACTTTTTTCTTTAGCTTTTCTCTGGTGAAATTGATTTTGTTTGACATTTTTATGTTTGTGTGCTATAGTTAAAACATGTTAGAATTATTAAAACAAATATTTACCGTCTGGAACAGCGAAAAGAACCAGCGGTTGAAGTTGCAGCAGGCATATTTAATTTTGGCAATTATCGGGCTGGTGGCCGCGGGATTATCAACGCTATTTAGCGTTTCCTCGGCACATTTAGCGGCGTCTTTTTCTGGTATTTTGGCGGTTACATTTTTAGTCAACGGCATCGCCTGGGGATTGATCGATACTTTCATAACGCCGAGGCTGCCAAAGGCCAGCCAGACCAAATCTAAAGCAAAATCTAAGACGACTAAGCGCTAGTTGCTAAATAACTGTCTAATATGCTAGAATCAAGCAGTCGGATAGTGGCTCTTTTAGTTGCAGAAACGAGTGATTGTCTGATGGCTATGCCGCGATAGCTCAGTTGGTAGAGCGCTACCATAGTAAGCCATAGGCTTATCTGGGTAGTTCTATCACTGACTCGGGCATGAAAGTAACAAATTAGATGCCGCGATAGCTCAGTTGGTAGAGCAACGCCATGGTAAGGCGTAGGTCTCGGGTTCAAGTCCCGATCGTGGCTCCATAAAATGTGGATTCGCAGAAATGCGAGTCTTTTTAATTTGCATCAGAAAGACCAGCATTTCGTTGGTCTTTTATTTTGCTTCATGAGGCTATCTGTCCTGTAGATAACTTCATGCAGGCAAAATAATCGAAATAGAGCATCGGAACTTAACAATTTGGCTTTATATAAACGTTAATCCAAGTTGTCAGTGTTTTGCCGAACGCTGGGTAAAGGCGAAGAGGTTATGAGCGACTGCGA
>CALIXB010000036.1 GCA_938046775.1 uncultured Candidatus Saccharibacteria bacterium
ATTTATTGTAAAGCGCGTCTATAATTAAAGCATCGACAAACCTACATGAAAATAAGCCGCCCTTAAATAGATGAAAAATCATTTGCGGTATAAAAAGAAAGATGACCGCTCCCATGCAGCAGAATAACATTATGAAAACTATCATGGAGTCATCAAATATCGCACCATAAATATAAGCGAGTATGTATATGGCAAGACAGGTTTTTCCTATAATTCTTTCCGTTTCCGTGTATTTTCGTGTTTCGCTTTCATAAACAAGTGCGAAAGTCTTTTTGAAATATAAAATCTCATCAAATTTCATTACGAGCTGCTCGCCTGATTTTATACATTTTATGCTTGAGTTTAAAAATATAAATTTTCTTCCGTAATGCTGTGAAAAACCTTTAAGAGCCCTGGCAACCAAAGGTCCAGTAAGCAGAATATTCGCAACTTTTCTATTATTGCCCATATTGACCATGGTAAGTCCACTATCGCCGACAGATTAATTGAATATACGGGCACACTGCAAAAACGTGAAATGGAAGCACAAGTTTTGGACTCCATGGATCTAGAACGGGAACGTGGGATTACCATTAAACTCAATGCTATCGAGCTCAATTACACTGCAAAAGATGGCGAGACCTATATCTTCCACTTAATTGACACGCCTGGGCACGTGGACTTTACCTATGAAGTGTCGCGTTCGCTAGCTGCCTGTGAAGGAGCGATTTTGGTGGTTGATGCGGCCCAAGGGATTGAAGCTCAAACTCTTGCTAACGTTTATCTAGCCTTGGACAATGATTTGGAAATCTTGCCCGTCATTAACAAGATTGACCTACCAGCAGCTGATCCAGAGCGTGTTCGTACAGAGATTGAGGATGTCATTGGACTGGATGCCAGCGAAGCAGTATTAGCTTCTGCCAAGGCTGGTATCGGGATTGAAGAAATCCTCGAGCAAATCGTAGAAAAAGTGCCAGCACCAACTGGTGATGTTTCAGCTCCATTAAAAGCCTTAATTTTCGACTCGGTCTATGATGCCTACCGCGGGGTTATTCTCCAAGTTCGTGTTATGGACGGAGTGGTTAAACCTGGCGATAAGATTCAGCTTATGAGCAATGGCAAGACTTTTGATGTTACGGAAGTCGGTATCTTTACACCCAAGGCAGTTGGTCGTGATTTCCTTGCCACAGGAGACGTCGGCTATATTGCGGCCTCTATCAAGACCGTTGCAGATACCCGTGTCGGGGACACTGTGACCTTAGCGACCAATCCAGCAGCTGAGCCTCTTCATGGAACACGAATTGGTGACTCAAGAGCAGGCTTTTGAGTGTGCGGTACAGTATTTCAAGACTGGGCGTATCTCCCACGTGGGCCTGCCCTACACATGGGAGAGACTATAAATAACCAACCAGCAGGTGGCGTGTGCGCAATGACCGGCTGCTGGTAGAGTGGATGAGTGCGAGTTGTTATAGCTGAATGTTCCGTTGATTACGAAGGCCGCCTACGGGCTCACCTGCCCCGCGCCACCCGTCTGCTCATGGTTAAAGGGGACGGTTCGGTGCTGATCCACTCCGATGGCGGCTCCTATAAGCCTCTGAACTGGATGAGCCCGCCCTGCACCCTGGCTGTGGCCGCACGTGATGATATCCCCGCCGCCGCCCTAGAAGAGCTGGAAGAGGAAGTACAGCAGCTGTGGACGGTGCAGGCCGCTAAAAGTGACGACCGGCTGCTCATTAAAGTTTTTGAGGTCATCCACGAGCATGAGCATTCGCTTGGCACAGACCCGGGGCTCATTAAGGATGGTGTGGAAGCCGACCTGCAGCGTCTGCTTGCCGAGCAGATCCACACTCTCGGTGAGGGCTATTCGCTGGTGCGCCGCGAGTACCCGACCGCTATTGGCCCGGTAGATATCATGGCGGGGCAAGCGTTGCCGTGGAGCTTAAACGAGTAGGCGACATTGACGGCGTGGAGCAGCTCACCCGCTACTTGGAGCTGCTGAACCGAGACCCGCTGCTAGCGCCTGTCAAAGGAGTATTCGCGGCCCAAAAAATCAAGCCGCAGGCCCGCACACTCGCCCAAGACCGCGGTATTAGGTGCATCGCCCTTGACTACGATGCAATGCGCGGCGTAGACGAC
>CALIXB010000037.1 GCA_938046775.1 uncultured Candidatus Saccharibacteria bacterium
ATATTAATGAGCTCTATCAAAATCTATGGCAAACGATTCGTTCGCTGGAGCATGAAAATAAGCGGATCACGCAGCTTGAGAAAGAAAAAATCGCCTTCCTCCGTGCAGCCTCGCACGAGCTGAAAACGCCGTTAGCGGCCCTACGGATCATGCTCGAAAACATGCAGCTAAATATCGGTGAGTATAAAAATCGTGATCAGTACCTAGCGGAATCGGTGGCACAGGTTGACCGTTTGGTGGCGATGGTGAATGATGTCTTGCGCTCTGGAAGCGTGGCCGAGCAAGCTTTGCGTCAAGAAAAACGGCTGAGGATCGATAAGCTAATCACTGAGGTGGTTGCCGACTACACACTACTAGCAAAAACGCGTGGCATGACTTTCGCAGTTGACGCACGTCTGACGACTATTCGTGCCAACCGCGACATGATGCGCCACATCATCTCGAACCTGGTGTCAAACGCGGTGCGCCACGGCGACGCGGGGAGCGTCATAAAAATTACCTGTGACCAGCATGAGCTAGCCATCGAAAACGCTTGCAAACCACTCACCAAACAGCAACTCCAGCACGTCTTCGACCCGTTTTATCGAAACAATGCCACCACGAAACAACACGTTGACAGCAGCGGTATCGGCCTCTACACCGTGAAAACGCTACTCGACGCCAAGAGCCTGGACTATGACTTCACGCCGCACGGTCGGGGTATGCGGTTTGTGGTGAGGTTTGCTTGAAACAGATAGTGCTAAACTATAATTATGGACTTAATCTACGCGACGACTAATAAGCACAAACTTGCCGGCGCTAAGCAGGCGCTGGCAGGAACAAATATTAACCTAATCATGCCAGATGGAGTTTTGCCTGACGTGCCAGAAATCCAGTCCGACGATCAAGCGGCTGTCTCAGTTGATAAGGCTCTGAAATACTACGAATTATTAAAGCGTCCTCTAGTAGTGATGGACTCAGGCCTGTTCATCGACGAACTGGGCGGCTTTCCCGGCGTTTACACCAAATACGCACTCGATACTATCGGTATTGACAGGATAATTCAGCTGCTCGGCGGCGGCGCTTGGGCGTGCACGCAGCGCACGATTACTTACTTTGACGGCGGTGAACCGCGGACATTCACCCTGAAAATCTACGGCACACTGTTGAAAAATCCGCGTGGCAACAACGGACGCAATTACGATAAATATTTCTTGCCAGATGGCAAAAATAAAACGCTCGCTGAAATGGCTGATGAAGAGAAAGCGGAATTAACAGCAGTGGTTTGGCGAGAGCTGGCGGCGTGGCTATCTATGCTAAAATTAAACCATGAATGAATTCATTTTAGTAGCAATAAAATTGTTGATCGGCTTTTTCGCGCTGACGATAATCATCAACGTTTTCGGAAAAGGTAACTTGTCACCATCGTCTGCCAGCGATCAAGTACAGAATTACGTGCTGGGTGGCATCATTGGAGGCGTCATTTATAACAATAGCATTCAGATTTTGGATTACATCGGG
Organism: uncultured Candidatus Saccharibacteria bacterium; assembly: GCA_938046775.1. GTDB lineage: Bacteria > Patescibacteriota > Saccharimonadia > Saccharimonadales > Saccharimonadaceae > Nanosynbacter. The sequence goes on from CALIXB010000037.1 coordinate 1,501, forward strand.
ATTTTGTTCATATGGTGCGCGCTGGTGCTGACATTGAAATGGATAAAACAGTATAACGTGAAGGCAAAGCAGCTCATCGACGGCAGAGCATTGATGATCATTGATAATGGAAAATCAACATTGAGAATTGCAAGAAAGTTGGCTTGAGTGCTCATGATGTATCGTTCAAACTGCGAACTCATCATATCTATTCAACGAGAAAGGTGAAAAGAGCTGTGGTAGAGCAAGACGGCGAATTGATCATCACTCACGAAGGGGAATAGAATCCGAAATTCCCATTGATAACAGACGGGCAACTGCAAACTGATATTTTGCAGGTAATTGGCAAGAACGAGAAATGGCTGCTGAAAGAAATGAACAAGCAGGGGTTGAAGGCGTATGGCGATGTGTTTTTGGGAGAGTATGTGGACGGGAAGTTAAACTTGACGGCTTATTGGTAAGAATTATATATTGCAGTAGTTATCCGTGAGTAAGCATGTCGTGAATGAAGGGCTGGATTTTCTAATGCAAAGGTGATAGATAAGACAAATTATTATAAATAAGGAGTAACCTCATGACTAAATCCATCATCTGCAAAGACGTCTTCGGTAATCAATACACCGTTCCCGTTGACGAACTAAATATTCGCGTCGGCGTATACGCAGTTATTATTGAGGATAATAAGATCCTTTTAACTCGGCAATGGGACGGTTATAGCTTGATTGGCGGCGGTGTCGAGAAAGGCGAAACGATAGAGGAGTCAATTGTCCGCGAAGTTAAGGAAGAAACTGGACTGACCATAATGCTGGATAAAATCATTCACCAGGCAACTACTTTCTTCAAGCGCAACACTGAAGCGCAAGCTAACCAGTCAATTCAGCTGTACTTAACCCACAGCCAGCTGCACGGGCAAATCAATAACGACAACATAACCGACAGCGAAAAAACCTACACCAACGGCACGCCGGAGTGGGTTGATCTGGACAAGATTGACAGCATAAACTTCCGTCATAGCGTAAGTTTAAGGGAGATTTTAGGGGCTTATGGTGAGGGCAAATAAGTAAAGCACGAGAATCCTGCATAAATAGTGTCGAATGACGTATACTTATATCATGACAAGTCAGCCCTACCTAATTTATTTCATCACCTCCAATCAACGCAAGTTCACTAGCCTCCAAAAGCTCCTCCAGCCACTCGGTGTTGATTTACGGCAGCTCGAATATGATTTTGACGAGGGGCGGGGGCTGGATATTCAAACAATTGCCAAAAGTAAACTATCTCAAGCCAAGAAAGCTTTTCCAAACAAGCGCCTGATCGTTGATGATCGCGGCCTTTTCATTCCAGCGCTGAAAGGCTTTCCGGGGCCGTTTGTCAAATTGCTATTGGATAGTTTTAGCTATCCGGGGATTATCAAGCTAATGCAAGGTGAAACTGATCGCCGAGCTCTCTTTTCTTTTGCGGTTGGCTATTTTGACGGCGAAAAAGACCACATATTCGTAGCCGATGAAGAGGGATTTATCATTGATGAACCACGTGGCGATAACTTACATGGCTGGACGGAATTGTTATATATTTATGGACATCCAAGATTTCCTGGTCGCAGCTTGGCAGAACTGAATGATGATGAATGGCAAGAATATTTGGCGGCAATTGAAACGGTTGATGGATTTGCGATGTTGAGGGATTATTTGAAAGTAGAGACTTGATTGACAACTCAGTCGGGTTCATCTGTATTCCAGACACAGCTAGCTGTATGGGCAAATTAACAAAGACAGAACGATACTATAAACCCAAGAAATAACCTATGATTAATAAAAATCTGTATCTAAAAACAGATACTTGATTAAATTTAGGAGGTCTTATGTCGGTTGAAATTAAAAAATCCAGAAAAGACATATCAGCTGTCTTTGCGCGCGTGAAAAATAAATTGGCGCTAGTGCTTGCGGATGGTTCGCAGATTCATCATGTCGGCAGTACCGCGGTACTTGGTTTGGATGGTAAAAATATCCTAGATATCCTTATTTCTGCTAAAGATAATAAGCATATGAACGAGCTGCGGGATAAATTGGTAGCAATTGGATATTTTCCCTCATTAAATCCAAGTTCCCGCCAAGATTATATCTTCCTGGCGTCCCGACAAGGAGAAACTGGCGAGGGCGATATCCATATTCACCTCGCGGTCGCGAATACTGAAACGCACGATAACTTCTTAATTATCAGAGATTATCTAAGATCTCACAATGACGAAGCTGATCAATATTCAAGCGTAAAATATCAATATGCCAAGCAAGCAAATTACGACAGGTCGGCGTATAAAAAACTCAAAGCAGCTTATGTCGATAAGTTATTGCAACGTGCCAGGCAGTGGAAAAATGGCGGCTAATCTCCTCATTCACATCCCGCACACTTCATTGCATCTGCCGCAAGAGTTTTGGCACGATGTTATGGTTGATCAGAAAATTATCGAGCACAATCTAAGTTTTATGGCTGATTATAAAGTGGACGAACTTGCCAGAGACATTGATTGCCATAAAGTAATAGCCAAGTATTCGCGGTTATATTGCGATGTTGAGCGGTTTCGGAATGACACCGATGAGCCGATGGCGAGGCTGGGTATGGGCGCGGTCTATACGCATTTGCCGGGCGGCGCGCAATATCGCCAGGTAACACCTGAGCGCCGCGAGGAAATCATCAGGCAAGCGTATGAGCCTCATCATGTACAGCTAAACAAATTGAGCCAAAAAATTGTTAATCAGTATGGCTCATGTATGATGATTGATCTGCATAGCTACAGCGATGATTTGGTGCGAAAATTGTTTGGCTATACGGAAAATCTGCCTGATATTTGCCTTGGCTACGACGCTGAATGGTTTAGTGGAAATGACGCCCTGAAGCTGAAATCATACATAGAAAAGCTGGGTTATAGCTGCGCGCTGAATTATCCGTATGCGGGTGCGCTGGTGCCGATGGACTTTTACCGCGATAAAACGCCCGGGCTGCGTTCAGTAATGTTGGAGATTAATCGGCGTGTTTATCTGGACGGTGAAATGGTGCGCCAAGAATCAGTGCGCGACATTAGTAAAATAATCAAATATATCGCTAATGAATTTTAAGGATTATAACTGAACGCCCAGCCACGCCGCCAATACATCGCCGGCAAAATAGGCTAGTCCAGCGGCGACCGCTCCCAGGAGCAGGGTGATGGTAGCTTCCCGCCACGGTGATTGCTTGCCGACTTTGCCTTTAATAAAGCCGATTGTTAAGAAAGTAATTGCTGTAAGTAGTGAGCTAATATAGAACAGGGTGGTACTTGGCGCTTTCAGAACTGCAATCACGTCGACCAAGTAGGGTAGCACTGGCACGCTGCCAACCGCCACGAAAGCCAAGAATGTAACTAAACCGATAATTTTAGGAGAAGCTCGCTTTTGGGTGTCGCGGGCCGATTCGTCGTGTTCGGCGCTGGCTGCCAAGTAGGCGCTGGAACCCATTGAAAAACCATCGGCAATTAAGTTAGCCACGCCTAAAATAAGGATGACCGCACTGGAAATCCCCGCCCCAGCCGACGCTGCCACCACGGCAAAGGTTGTCACCGTACCGTCAACTGCGCCGTAGACAAATTCTGGAATATACCGTTTGAAAAATGCCCTCATAACCATAGCCAGTGTAGCATATTTGGGCTGATAAAGATGAGTTTAAATATGGGAGTATTGTAAAACGAGCCGTTTTCGCGGCCGCTATCAGAAAACTATTGACATTTTAATACGCTTATGCTACAATAAGAAGCGTTGGATTATCTAACACAAAAACAACCAAAGCATGCTAAAATAAAAACATAAACATTGTAAGCTTCGCGGAAAGGTAGAACGTGGAAGACGCACAAACAATCATCGTTCTTTTAACAATCATCACTGCTTTACTGTCGATTGTCATCTTGGTGCTTTTAGGGACAGTTATCTCTTTGCTAATAAGAATAAATGCCATCATGAAAAAAGTCGATAAGATTACGATGAATGTAGCTAGCGCTACCGATTGGTTGTCGCCGGCAAAGGTATTTAGCGAGATTACAAAGCTGTTTCGTAAAAAATAAATAACAAAGGAGTAAATATCATGAAAAAAGTATTAGCAGTTCTGGGTGCAGCAGCGGCAGGCTTTGCTGCAGGAATTTTAACCGCGCCAAAGAGCGGTAAAGAAACTCGAAAAGACCTGAAAAAGAAAGCAGGTAAGCTGAAATCTGACGCAGAGAAAGTTGCTGATAAGGCGGCTGTGGCTGCTAAAAATAGCGTTGATTCATTAAAAACTGGCTCGCAAAAAGTTGGCGATGCAGTAACAGAAACTGCAAAAGGCGTCAAAAGCAACGTTGAAAAACAGTTCAAGTAATATTTGACTGCAGCTAAGAAGACGTGAGATAATAGGATAGATGAGAAAATTTGTTCTGTATCTTGCGTCTTTTTTGATTGCTGGCGGTCTGCTAATAAGTCCTCAACCGGTTTTGGCGCAGTCAATCGAAATGCCCAATTCGGAGATTACCAGCATCATCAGGAAGAACTGCAGCTCGCTGAAGGTTACCATAAAGCAGATTCATACTAACGACGCTTTAGCTAGGGTCAGTATCGGGCAGAAATACAATGCCGTGTCGACGAAGCTGATGGCGCGGTTTAATAGCAGGTTGTCGCTTAATAAACTGGATAGCTCAGGACTTGTTAAAATTACCAGCGATTTTGAAACGCAGCGGCTGAAATTTAACAGC